>JAUHYY010000008.1 GCA_030426295.1 bacterium | reverse complement strand
TGAACAAGGCAGGTGTCTAGGAAACTAGGGGCACCTCAGTCGAGAAAGGTGAGTTGAAGCTCTCCACCTCGAAACTGCTTAAGCCGCCATTTGCATGATCTGCGGAGAATTCACCGTTTGAGTCCAATCGTAGAGGAATATTTATATTCTGCTATGGAAGATATGGCTCAAGAAGCAACAGAAACTTTAAGTTTTAAAAACTATAATTTTGATCACCTAGATGAATACAGTAGAAGTAACGAAGAGGCTGAGTCTCTATTGCAAGAAACGGAATGGTTATTAAGAGACATGAATGGCTTAGTAGGTACTTTTTGGGATGTCGAATCAAAGTATGCACACTTCAATACTTTTGTTGAAAAAATGTTAGAATTTGATGAGAATATTGCTGACTTAGACAGTGTCATGGGGTTATCTGTATTCGAAGAAGAACCTGAAGAAGTCAGTGATCAGGCTGAGCAAAGAAGTGCTATACCTTCATCTCAAGAATATGATGGATTTATTACGAGTGTGCAGGCGCTAGATCCAGATTCAGAAAGTTTTAGGTCGGACATTTTAAATAATATTGTATCTTTTGCTGAGGGGAGGAGTTGGGAGGATGAAGCAAGAACTACTCTTAATGATTACATTGATGGAGCAAATGACAGGTATCTAGATCTAAGTGTGAGAGAAGATGGATCAATAACCTTGTATACTTCTATTTCAGGAAGTGATTATAAGCCACGTATATTTAGAATAAGAAGAGGTGAAGAGCCAACTTGGTCTCCAGATATTTAAGATTATTCATTGGTCAATTTTAAATTTCCTCACTTCGCTTGAAGAAAATACTCCAGATAACCAATGCTACGACAGGCATTGCGAACCAAAGATTGTAGTAGTCGACCATGTACTGAACGTATTGTGAGCTACTGTATATATCGATTATATTGCTTTCCGTTGTTTTAGCACCGATTAGCGATATTCCAGAAACATAAACAATCAAAGTACTTACAATTAGTCCTGCATTTAAGAATCCGAATATTCCAGACATAAGTGCGTTGATAGCAGGAAATCCAAATCCTTCTGAGTTCACTTCGTATGCTCCACGAATACTTAAGATTATTATAATGGCAACGAATAAGATTATCTTTATCACGACATGAGATTCTGCTCCTCCTAATTCATAAAGGCTCATTAACTTAGTTAGTTTGCTTTCTTGCTGTAGAAGCATATGCGCAACGTTACCTAGGCCGTCAGCTGCAAGTATTGCTAGGTAAGTTCCAATTACAGTTTTAAGAGTTCTATCAAGACCAATGATAAAGCTATAAGCGATAATCATTACAAACATTACGACGATAAATAGATCCCATGAAAGAATTAAATTCATTCCATTAATTTAAAAGCATAAACAGTTTAGCGTATAAGAATTTCGATTGAAAACACATTTTCGCCAATCCAAACAACGTGGCCACTTTGACGCAAGCACAAATAAAAACCCGCTGTTGATTAGTCAAAATCAAATATGATAAAAAAATAGTACAACTTTGACTATTCAAGTTGTTCCACTAACTAATTTTTTTTGACTATGACTCAAACAAAATACATAACCATTAAAGCAGCTGCGAGGTTGAGTGGTAAGTCTATTCAGACCATTCGTAGAATGCTTAAGGCAAAAAAAGTTAAATTTAAGAAGGACAAAACTCCTCAAGGATTTAACTACCTAATTGATAGAGACTCATTAGTTGAGTACTTTGAATTAGAAAAAGGAGTAACAATCGAAGCTCCAAAAGAAAAACCAGTAGCTAAAGCTCAAGAAGCTGAAAGCGCTGTTGCAGAAGCTATCTCAAACGAGCAAGCACAAGTGCAACAAAGTACTGAAATGATGGTGTCTCAAGAAAGAGATCATCAAAGAATCGTTCAGTACGAACCAGTTAAAGAGTTCAACGACACAATTCAAAAGATCGTTGAGCAACACGGTAAAGAAAAAGAAAACCTTTTCAAGTTAGTTGAGAGCTTCCAAAACAAAGTGATCTCTCTAGAAAACAAACTAAAGGCCGAACAAGTTGGTAAGAAGAAATGGTACCAACTCTGGTAAAAGAAATTGTTTATACAAAGTGTAGCTGCTAGAATCAAAAACCTAGCAGCTATTTTTTTAAAGAATTATTTATGGAAAAGCTAACAGATAATGAGTACGGATTTGATATCAATAAAGATAATCCGTTTCAGATTTTTCGTATACTTCAACATTACGCAGTTGAGTCAGTAGGTGTAGAAAGAGTGATCGACTTATCAAGAGGAGACCCAGGTTATGGATTTACTCCTAGTAGAGCTGGTAGAGAGTTCTTGAGCTTTTTAGTAATGGTTGATAGCTGCCTAAACAATAATGACGCTAGATACATACACGACTCGAGAGACGAATCTTTTGATGACACTTTAAAAAAGATTCAAGGATTCACTGAAGTTGTGTACACAAAAGAAGTTGGAGATGCATTGTTAAGCCAACTAGAAAAATTTGTCTCAGAAGTAGCAAATATAACTTCTAGATCTAAAGAAGACGTGCTTTATCAAATGTTCAAAGCAAGTACTGTTAGTGGTGGTACATATCATCAGCCAAAAGGTGAAGACATGGTTAGAGAAGTAATTGCTCACACATTATCAAAGAGATTAAAGAACCCAATCAAGCCACACGAGGTCAACTTCACTAGTGGAGCAAATCACGCAATTGGGGCTGTATTCGAAGCTCTTGGTAAAGAAGGTCTTGGCTACTTAAAAGAAGGTGACACTGTAGCGATTGGATCACCAGTTTACGCACCATATAATCACATACTTAGAACACGTGGATTTAATATTAAGTCGTTTAATATTGATTACTTAACAGGTGAAATTGATGAAGAGTCTCTGAAAGAAATTGAAGAGTCAGACGATAGAGTGAAGATGATCCTGATTATAGATCCAAATAATCCAACTGGATTCGGCGCAACAGGTGAGCAACTCGAAAGACTAGCAAAGCTAGCTGAGCATCATAATTCACTGATCGTATCAGATGAAGTTTATTATAGATTCTTCCCATCAGAGAAAGAGTCAATCGTTGACTACGCGCCAGAGAGAACTTTCAGAATTGATGCACTTACAAAGATAGAAAGATCTGCAGGTCTTAGATTTGGATTCTTCACAATCAGTGACGAAGCAAATGACTATATAACAGAAAACATCCTTCAAGATTACTTATCAGAAGGTGAACATTTCAGACACACCATGCATTTTGCTAAGTCTCCAGGTGGAGGAGTAGAAGGTTACTTCCAACATGTAACATTTGTACCTGCGCTTTGTCAGTACATGGGGCTTGCACACACAATCCTCGCAGAAGATGAACAGAAACAATACGTAGAAGAAGTTTCAGGAAACATGAAAGCATTCACAGAAACTCTAGAGCTCAATCACACGGGCAATATGTATTACATTATCTTCGATCTTGGACACCCAGAAATTCCAGCAGAAAAGAAATTAGTCGAACTAGCAAAGAGAGGAGTTGTATTTATTCCGTCATTTAGATTCTTTTCAGAAGGTCAAAGAAAAGGTAACGAAGACAAATATATGCACACAGTTCGTGCATCGGTAGTTAATACATCTCTAGAAAATGTTGCTGAAGCAGCAAGAATTACAAAAGAATATTTAAACCAACTCTAAATGAGCCTTCATGAAGAAACGCTTAGTCAAATTGACAACGCAGCAAAAATTATGGACCTAGATGCCGAGATGAAAGCCTATTTAGAGCGACCACAAAAGATTCATCAAGTAGCTTTTCCAGTTAAAATGGATGATGGATCAGTTCAAATGTTCGATGGATTCAGAGTCCAACACAATAACCTCGCTGGTCCTTACAAAGGAGGAATCAGATTCGCTCCAGAAGTAGACCTAGACGAAGTTAAAGCTTTAGCTACTTGGATGTCTATCAAATGCGCAGTAGTTGGTATTCCACTTGGTGGAGGTAAAGGTGGTGTTACTGTAGACGCTAAAAAATTAAGCCAAACAGAAAAAGAAAGATTAACCAGAGCATTCGTACAAGCGATCGCAGATTATATCGGGCCTGCCCAAGACGTTCCAGCTCCTGACATGTACACAGACTCACAAGTTATGGCATGGGCAACTGATGAATACATGAAACTAAAAGGAGGTGACCAAATGGGAGTATTCACAGGTAAGCCACTTGAGTTCGGAGGTTCAGCAGGACGTGAAGAAGCAACTGCTCAAGGAGGAGTATACATCTGGAATGAGTACGCACAACGAAACGCAATCGAGCCATCAAAAACAAAAGTTATCGTTCAAGGCTTCGGTAACGCCGGATCAAACGTAGCAAGAATGCTGCATAATGAAGGTTACCTCGTAGTGGGAATTTCAGATTCTAAAGGAGGACTTTACTGCGACCATGGTATTGAAATTGAACAGGCGATAGTTTGTAAAGTTGAATACGGTGCAGTTAACGAATGTGAACACGCTGCTATAAACTACAATCAAATTGAAGAAGGCCATGCTTGTAAAAGAGTAACTAACGAAGAACTACTTGAACAAGAATGCGACTTATTAGTTCTATCAGCTCTAGAAAACCAAATTACAGAAGACAACGCTTCAAATGTTAAGGCTAAATACATCTTCGAACTAGCAAACGGACCAACTAACCCTAATGCAGATGAAATCCTTTCTAAGAACAATGTAGTTCTTCTGCCAGACATTTTAATGAATGCAGGTGGAGTAACTGTTAGTTATTTCGAATGGGTTCAAAATGCCACAAATTATTATTGGCAAGCAGAAGAAGTTCAAAACAGATTAAAAGAAATCATGCTAAATGCTTTTGATCGTGTAGAGAGCAACAGAAGTAAATTTAATTGCTCTTACAGAGAGGCAGCATTTATTACAGCACTAGAAAGGTTATCAAACCTAGCCAAACTTCGAGGGGTGCTAAGCTAGTAATTAGTTATTAGTAATTAGAAAATGAATACTAATACCCAACAACCAATTACTATTTACTAATTGCTAACAACCCTTTAACATCCTCTCCCGATACCACGACTGAATAATTAATAATCAATAATTAACAATCAATGAAGTACATATACTCATTCGATGAAGGAAGCAAAGATCAAAAAGAATTACTTGGTGGAAAAGGCGCAAACTTATGTGAAATGACTAGTCTCGGAGTACCCGTTCCTCCTGGTTTTGTAATAACTACAGAAACATGTAGAGACTTTTTAGATACTCAAAGATATCCAGATGGATTCGACAAAGAAGTTGCTCTTAACCTAGCTAAGGTTGAAGAATCATGCGGTAAGATTTTTGGCGACAAAGATAATCCACTTCTAGTATCTGTTCGTTCAGGTGCAGCAGTATCAATGCCTGGAATGATGGACACTGTACTAAACCTAGGTCTAAACGACGAAACTGTTCAAGGAATGATCGCAAAGACAAACAATCCAAGAGCTGCATACGATGCTTATAGAAGATTCGTTAACATGTTCTCAAATGTAGTCCTCGGGTTATCACACGAGCTATTCGAAGAACAAATGGAAGCAATTAAAGAAGCTCGTGGCGTAGAGTTCGACACTGACCTCTCAGAAAACGACCTTAAAGAACTTGTTGCTCTATACAAAGCTGTTGTGCAAAAACATACTGGTCAGCCATTCCCAGAAAATCCACATGACCAACTAAAATTTGCAATCGAAGCAGTATTTAATTCATGGAACAACGACCGTGCTATCACTTACAGAAAGATCAATAATATCGGTGGACTAATCGGAACAGCAGTAACTGTACAAGCAATGGTATTCGGTAACATGGGGGAAACATCAGGAACAGGAGTAGTATTCACTCGTAACCCATCTACAGGAGAAAAAGTACTTTACGGTGAGTTTTTAATGAATGCACAAGGTGAAGACGTAGTAGCTGGTATTAGAACTCCAAAAGACATCCAGTCTCTACAAGAAGTAATGCCTGAGGCTTACAGTCAATTAGTAGATATCAAAGACAAACTCGAAAACCACTACAAAGATATGCAAGACATCGAGTTCACTATTCAAGAATCAAAACTCTACTTCTTACAAACTAGAACAGGTAAAAGAACTGCAAGAGCAGCAATCAAAATTGCAAAAGACTTAGTAGATGAAGGACTAGTTACAAAAGAACAAGCTCTACTAAAGATTGATCCAGAATGTCTAGGCCAATTACTCCACAAACAAATCGACCCAAGAGCAGAACTAAATGTAATAGCAACAGGTCTACCAGCATCACCCGGTGCTGCATCAGGAGTAATCGTATTCGAATCTGATGAAGCAGTAGCTGCTGATGAACACGGACACAAAGTAATACTTGTAAGAAAAGAAACTAGCCCAGAAGACATCCATGGAATGCATGCAGCAGACGGAATCCTAACTTCAACAGGTGGAATGACATCTCATGCCGCAGTAGTTGCAAGAGGAATGGGTAAATGTTGTATAGCCGGATGTTCGGACATCATCATCGACAAGAAACACCGAAAAATCATAACTCGAGATGGTATCGAAATTACTGAAGGAACAATCATCACTCTAAACGGAAGCACAGGTGAAGTAATCTTCGGAGAAGTTCCAATGGTAGAACCAGAGATTACTGGAGAGTTCTCAGAAATATTAAATTGGGCTGACCAAGCAAAGAGATTACAAGTTAGAACAAACGCCGACAATCCTGAAGATGCAAAAACTGCACGTGAATATGGAGCAGAAGGTATTGGACTTTGCCGAACTGAACATATGTTCTTTGAAGAAGACAGAATCCAAGCGATGAGAGAAATGATTTTATCAGATTCTGAAGAAGGAAGACGAAAAGCTTTAGCAAAGATTCAACCAATGCAAAAGAATGACTTTAGAGAGATTTTTAAGGTGATGGACGGGTATTCAGTCACAGTTAGGTTGTTAGACCCGCCTCTGCACGAATTTTTGCCTTTCTTTGATAAAAAAATCGAAATCTTGGCAGATTCACTCGGAGTTACATTCGAACAACTAAAAAATAAGATCGAATCACTTCACGAAGTAAATCCAATGCTCGGTCATAGAGGATGCAGACTTGCAATTACGTATCCAGAAATTTATCAAATGCAAGCTCGAGCAATTATCGAAGCTGGAATCGAAGCAACAAAAGATGGAGCAAAAGTAATAGTAGAAATCGAAATCCCACTAGTTGGTAATGCAAGTGAGCTTAAAGTTCTAAGAAGAGAAATCCAAGAAGTTATCGATGAATACGAATCAGCAATCAAGTTCGAAGTTAAGATCGGAACAATGATCGAAATCCCAAGAGCCTGCCTAACTGCAGACGAAATTGCAGAACACGCAGACTTCTTCTCATTCGGTACAAACGACCTTACACAAACAACTTACGGACTCTCAAGAGACGACGCAGGTAAATTCGTAAATACTTACATAGAAAGAGGAATCCTAGGCCACGATCCAGCTCAAAAACTAGATCAAGCCGGAGTAGGAGCTCTTATGAAGATCGCCGTTGAAAAAGGAAGAAGCAAAGATGAAAACCTAGAAATCGGTATCTGTGGTGAACACGGAGGAGAACCAAGCTCAGTAGAATTCTGCCACAATATCGGACTAAACTACGTAAGCTGCTCACCTTTCAGAGTGCCAGTAGCACGTCTTGCTGCAGCTCAAGCTGCAATTCGACATAGTTAATAAGCAATTTTTTAGTCAATAATTAATCAATTGTAGATGCTCAAATTATGTTAAGTTATTGGCATGAAAAAGTTTCTATCTATCATTATCGTAATAGGCCTAATGCTTCCACAAGTTGTGTTAGCTCAGTCGTCTAGTTCTAGTTATAAAATATATAATGGTCAGTTAAATTCAGGTGGAGGCGATAATTCATCAAGCTCATATTCAACAAACTCATCGATCGGAGAGAAAAGCGGAGAGTCTACTAGTAGCTCATATGGTTTACAGTTAGGTTCTCCTATTAATAATTCGTCAGAAGAAGAGGAAGAGGAAGAAGAGGAAAGCGGTGGAGGAAGCGGCAGCATAAATAATTCAAATGGCGATGACTCAGACGACAGTGATGATTCAGATGATAGTGATGACTCAGATGACAGCGATGACTCAGATGACAGCGATGACTCAGACGACAGCGATGACTTAGACGACAGCGATGACTCAGACGACAGTGATGACTCAGACGACAGTGATGACTCAGACGACAGTGATGACTCAGACGACAGCGATGACTCAGACGACAGCGATGACTTAGACGACAGCGATGACTCAGACGACAGTGATGACTCAGACGACAGTGATGACTCAGACGACAGCGATGACTCAGACGACAGCGATGACAATACTAAAAGCACAGGGGGTGGGGCATTCAATAAGTTAGCAAAAAAGATTTTCAAGCCAAAAGCAGACACTAAAGCTCAAGAAGTTAAATTAATAAATGCTCCTGATGAAGATGCTATTGATATATTAGTTGATGAATCTGATCTAACAATTAATAACTCCTTATTTAATAAAGACAAGGAGACAAGCTTTAGTATATTTGGCATGACAACCACAAGATCAATCACTACAGGTAAAAAAGTAGTAATAACCGGAAAAATTAAGGGTCAGTCTTTAGGTTGTAGAATTACCTATGCTGAAAATGAAGAGGTAAATAGTATTCTAAAAGCCGAAGGTCCTATTGGGTGCGTAGAAGATGTTTATTTAGATAATACAGGAACATTCATACTTGAAACGACTACGCTTGAGTACGGCTTAAATATACTTGAGATATTTACAGAGAAAGAGAAAGCAATATTTAATATTACCGTTATAGAAACTGATACTCCAAAACCCCTTGAAATTGCTCAAATATCTTTAGCGGGGAACAGCAATTTTGAATTGATTGGAAGAAACCACTACCGGTTTAATAGTAAAATTAAAATCAAAGATTTAAGTAGCTTAGAACTAGTTGTATCAATTAAAAATGCCTATATAGGTGAAGAATTTTACGTACAAAGTATATGGAGAAGCCTAATAATGAGTTCGGTAATAATTGCCGATAAAGGCACTGAGATAATTACTTCTAAACCTCCACAGCCCTTAGAGCCCGGTCATCATACGATATACTTAAAAACAGTGAATCAAAAAGCTTCCACTGCCTCTGATACGATTAGAATCGATTATGAGTTACAATACAAGAAGCCATTTTTAAGTTCAGGAAGTCCATGGAACACTTTAGTAATTGTATTACTAAGCCTTACCACTGGTGTACTTACAGTGCTTAGAAAGCGTACGTCAACAGCAATTTCTAAAGGTAAAAAAATTAATTGAATATTTCAATCGGGTAATCAACTCACGCTTCTGCTTATTGTTTTATTATTTTATTCGGCTGTACAAAACAGTGTTTGAGATATTTGTTAAAAAACACAAAAATATCTAGATGGTAAAGACTCATAAATGCCTAGAAATAGACCACTAGACTGTATAGTATTATATAGATTATTTTTAAGGTGAAGTATTGAAAAATACATTAATAAAATTATTAACAATTGGAACAGTAGTCTGTTTGATGGGCATGAATACACTGAGTGCACTTTCAGTTCCTACAACAATGAGCTACGAGGGATACCTAACAGATTCAAGCGGTACTGCTTTAACTGGAACATACAGTATGGTCTTCAGCCTTTATACTGCAAGTTCAGGAGGCTCAGCCATTTGGACAGAAACGCAAGGGAGTGTATCTGTAAGTGAAGGCTACTTTGCAGTACAGTTAGGTTCTGAAACGGCAATTAATTTAGATTTCGACCAACAATATTATCTAGGTATCAATGTAGAAGGAGATGGGGAAATGACTCCTAGATATACGATAAACTCAACCGCATATGCACGATCTGCAGATATAGCATTCGGGGTTTATACAGATGCTGATGCACCTAGTAGTTTTGATGGGGCTTTATATTATGACACAGATAATGGGAGTATATACATATATGATGGGGTCTCAGAAGAGTGGCAAGAAATTGCGACTGGTTCAGGTGGAGTAGATGATTTAGACGATGCATATGACAATATTGGTGCAAGCGCTGCAAAAATAATAATTGATGCTTCAGAAAGTCAGACAGGAGGCCTTGAGTTTGAATCTCAGGTTTCAGATAACATAATATTCGACTTACAAAGTACAGGTAATATGGTGGTGCAAGATGCCGGAACAGCATTCTTAACCTTCAACGATGATGATTCCATAGATTATACTACGGATTTAACAACTACAGATGCTTGGCAGCTTTCTGGTGATAGCCTTACGTCAGGAGACTTAGTACAATTATCAGCAACATCTTTAGAAGGAGGCGATGCAATACAAATCACTACTAATGGAACTCTTACAGGTTACGCAATTAACATAGTTTCAGGTGATGCATTGTTCAGTGATGATGTTTTCATAGGAGGGGCATCAGAAACACTTTCAAATGTAGGTTTCTCTCTAGGTGGAGATGATTTATTCGTAGCAGATGACGTTGGTGTTGAAGGAGACATATACACAGATGAGTCCTTAATTTTTGGTTCAGGCTTAACTGTAACTGACGGCTCATTAACTCAAGCTACAGGTAGTTCGCTTTCAGTAGCACTTGGAGGAGCTGCAGGCGATGATTTCATTGTTGATACTTCAACACTAGTAGTTGAATCGGATAATGATAGAGTGGGGATCGGAGACACTACTCCAGCAGCAATGTTTACAGTCGGATCAGGAGACCTATTCCAGATTGATTCAAGTGGTAACGTAACAACAACTAAAAGAGTAGAAACAGCTGCCCACGCAAACAATGTTGGTCTAAATATACCAACAAATGCAGGAGCACCATCAGCAGTAACAGGGACAGCAGAAGGTGACATAGTATGGGACACAACTGGGGACGCCCTTTATATTTATGACGGATCATCATTTTCATCTATCTCGGGCGGAAGTAGTAATGCAGACACTCTAGACTCACTTGATTCAACACAATTCGTTAGAACTGATGCAAGTAGTGTTATAACTACAGGCACACTGAAATTAAATGATGATGTACTCTTAGCTTTAGGTACTGGTGTAGATTTTTGGGCTTCCTCAGACGGATCAGACACAATATTTGAGAATAACAACGGTGATTTAATTTTTGATAATCATGATAGTAATAGTTCTATAATAACAAGGCTAGGTACAGACACGACAGCAACAAGTTATCAACTTAGAAATAACTCAGATGCTCAACTAATAACTGCATACGCAACAGGAAACGTAGGTATCGGAGACACAACTCCTGATCAGTTACTAGAAGTTCATTCTTCAGGTACAGCAGCAACCCAGCTAACTCTTAAAAACACAAACGCAGGAGCATACGATGCCCAGATTGGATTCCAACTAGTCGACGGTACAAATAACTTTACATTAGGAGTAGATGATTCGGCCTTAGACGCATTTAAAATTGGGACAACAGGCGTAGCTAGTTCAACATTCTTCCAGGGTTCAAGTTCTGGGCAATTTGTTGAGTTAGGTGATGTTGATGCTGGCAATAACGGTTTATCACTTCGTGTTGATAATAGTAATCAAAAAGTGGAATTCGGAGATTTAGAAGAAACGAATAACGGGGTTATGTTCGAACTTAACGATAGTACAGAGAAAATAATAATGGGAGTTTCTGGCAGCAATACATTAACTCTAGACACTGCAACTGACGAGCTAGAGTTAACATCTCCCAATGCTAATAGAACTCAATTAGCAGTCGTAAACACAAATGCAGGTAACTACGATGCACAAATCGGCTTCCAATTAGTCGACGGCACTAACAATTGGACCATTGGTGTAGATGATTCAGAAACAGATAGCTTCAGTGTTAGTTCAACTGCTTTAGGTACAGGTACAATATTTAGAGGTAACTCTACTGCAGTATCAATCGGTGATGTTGACCAGGGAAACAATGCATTTCAATTTAGAATTTCTGACACAGAGCGAACAGTGTATTTTGGTGATCTTGATGAGCTTAATAACGGTATGGCTTTCTTATTGAATGACGATGAGAGGAGTATAAGTTTTGGTGATGTTGCTGATGCTAATAATGGTACGAAACTAAATATCGATGAACCTAATAATCATGTTTCGATAGAAGGTGGTCTTTACCTTACGCAATCAGGGTATTCTGGTACTACAAATGGTGTATTGCGTTATACAGGTACTGACTTCGAAGGTCGTGTCGGAGATGCATGGGAAAGTCTTACCTCAGGAGGCGGCGGTGGCGGATCTCCCGGAGGCTCTGATGGACAATTACAGTACAATAATGGTGGATCATTTGGTGGTACAGCAGGTTTAGTTTGGGACGATGGAAGCAATAGACTAGGTATCGGAGACACAACTCCCGATCAGTTACTAGAAGTACTCTCAAGTGGCGCTGCCGCAACACAAGTCACAATTGCAAATACTAATGCAGGTACTTACGATGCACAAATAGGTTTTGAACTAGGAGATACAGGTACAAATTTGTGGACAATAGGAGTCGATGATTCTGACTCAGATAAGTTTAAAATTGGGAGAAGTACAGTAGCGTCAAATACAGCACTAACTATTGATTCAACAGGTAACGTAGGTATAGGAGGTTATAATGCATCTGCAGACGTTTACATACAAGCTACTGGAGATATTTATGTAGGGGATGGTAATGAAGATGACAATGGGATTCATTTAAATATTGATTCAACAAATGAATATCTTGCACTTGGAGATCCATATCTAGCTAGATATGGGCAAACCTTAGAAATAAATGGTGATACCCTTTTCTTAGGGGACCTCGAAGAGCAACTTCTTGTTTTTAGAACAGATTTGACAGACGAGCAGCTTGTAATTGGGCATTATGAGGCTACTGAGGCAAACATGAATAATTCAATAATAATTGATAATGACAATTTGTATCAGAAGTTCGGTGATTTCAGTACAACAGATGGTATTGCTCTAACCATCAATGTTGAAGAGAATACTTTCACGGTAGATAAGTATTACACTTCAATCTCAAAAGGATATGCAGGCTATTTTAATCACCATGGTGACGATGCAGACTTACATGGTCTAATAGTAGATGCCGGTGCCGATGCAGGTACAGGTACAACGTATTACTTAACTGCAAGAGATGGAGACGGTGATATCGTTGGGCAAATTCAGAACTCGGGTGGTACATTCTCTCTCCAAGATGTATCAGATGTAAGAACGAAAACAAATATCTCAGATACAGAAGTTGCTGGTCTTGATGTAGTTAGAAATCTAAGAGTTGTAGACTTCAATAGAAAATCAAATCCTAATGGCGAAAGAATCACTGGTTTCATTGCTCAAGAAGTTCAGCCAGTTTATGACAAGATTGTATCAGCTAACACCAATGGCTTACTATCAATCTCAAAAGAAAACCTAGTACCTGTTTTAGTTAAAGGTATGCAAGAGCAGCAAAATTTAATTGAGGAGTTACAAGGCCAAATATCAGGGGTATCATTACCTAATAGAGGTGTGAATATATCAGTTTCAAGCGGTGAATTTTCATCAAACAATGTGGGACGTGCAAAAGTTAAAGCTGGTAACTCTGTTGTACACGTAAGCTTCGACAACCCATTTAGACATGAGCCAATAATCACAGTTACACCAATCGGAATACAAGACCATAAATACGCCCCAGAGAATATTACCAGAAGTGGCTTTGATATAAGAATTGAAGGCCCAGCAACTAATGAAATTATATTCAACTGGCACGCATTCAGTAGCCCAGATGCAAAACTATATGTGAGTGATGGTACTTTAGAGTACTTAGACTTACATGTAGAAGACAACGAACAAAACTCGCAAGATGAAGAGGTTGAAAATGAAGATGATATGACTCAGAATCCAGAAGATCAATATGGGGATTCTGAAGCAGAAGATACCTCAATAAACTACGCTTCTGAGGATCAAAGCGAATCTAATGATGACCAAACAGAAAACACCAATAGTGACGAGAACTCTGACCCATTAGAAGAGGATCAAGATGAGGGCAGAGAAGAGCAGCCTGAACTTGATCAAGAAGCAGACGAAACGGAAACCCCTTCAGATGGGGTAGAATCCGATGATAACACCTCAGAAGAAATTCAATAATATAAATTTAAACTACTAAAATGAGTGCTAAAAAACTAAACCTACAAAATGTATTGCTCGTACTTGCCATTATAGCATTTGCTTGGTCTTTCTTTAGCTACCAAAATGCAAAACAAGAAATAGCATATTTAACTGATCCAGAAGCGAAAGAAGAGATTAACCAGCAAGAGGTTCAAAGAATAGTTGAAAAAGTTAACAGATTAATAGTTTTGCCAGAAGACGAGCAGCCAGTAGTAGCAACAATTACTGATGCAGAGTCTTTATCTACTCAGCAAGATTTTTTCTTAGGGGCATCAAACGGAGATAAAGTAGTAATATATCAGTCAAAAGCAATTATCTATAGTCCTTCAAAAGATATTATTGTAAATGTTGGTCCAGTAAATATTGAAGGTCCAGCGGTAATCAATATGGAAATAAGAAATGGTAGTGCAAGAGAGGGGGCAGCTCTTGAATTAGCCCAAGAACTTGCAGATGATGCTAGGTATAGCATCTTAGACCCTACAAATGCGGCTAGAAGCGATTATGATGGGTATACGCTAGTAAACCTTAAAAATAGAAATGTAAGCGCCCTAGAAGAGAAATATGGCGTGGAGGCTGTTACAGAAATGCCTGCAGGTGAAGCTGCATCTGACGCGGAAGTTGTATTAATAATTGGTAATTAGTATGGCTAAAAAGAAAAAAAAGTTAGAGTTTTCCCCTGTCGTTTTAGTATTATTAGTAATTTTTTTACTTGGTGCTATCTATTTGCTTATACAAAAAAATGAAGTAGTTGATAGTAAGTATCAAGCAATTTTTCTAGAAAATAATCAAATTTATTTCGGGTTAATAACATCTAAAAGCAGAAACTGGATAGTTTTAGAGAATGTATATTACTTACAGCAGCGTGAAGCTGGCGAGAACAGTCCATCAACTGAAGCAGGTCAAGATCTACAGTTGGTTAAACTAGGTAACGAAATTCATGGACCAGAAGATTCTATGACTATAAATAAATCTAAGATTTTATTTATAGAAGATCTTAAGTCAGATTCAGAGGTTGTAACTGCAATAGAAGATTACAGAAAAATCTAGAAAGTAGGTTGCTAACATCTTATCTTAAGGCTCAAGCTCCAATTAAAGCTAGGGTTTAATCTTTTATAGCATTCATAGCATCTTTATTTGTTCTTCGAACTGCTTTTTCAATACCAGGTCTTAAATCTTCTGCTAAATTTGGGTTTGAAAGTAATGCTTGTTGAACAAGAAAACTAGGATGCTGAGATAACATTTCTTGCTCTCCAGGATCTCGTGTCACTGCTGCTCTTCGAGCTAATTCACTATTTGTACCCATATTTTCCATTGATCCTGTTTGATTATTCATGAGAGTGTATTCTAAAGTCTATTCCCATACTTTTGCAAGCAGTTGCAATTATTTGTATATCTAAACCCTTTGCTAAAAGTTTTTTATTTCATTTTTCAACCAAACTTTATTACTTCCTGGTGCATACATACCCCATGTTGTGCCTTCAGCATCCCTGAATTTTATATGTCGCCCCTTTCCTCCCTCTAGATCAGCAACAAATCCACATTGTGTATAGAATTTATGCATTTCTTTATCGTTTAAACTAAGGTTTGCAACCCAATACCTATCCGCATGTGCTACATCTTCAACCTTAAGATCATCAACATCAAAATGTGCAAATACTGGTTTAAGGGCATTTTCTAAGAAAGAGTCGTCTCTAAGAGAGTGTCTAAGCACAGATAGCTTATGAGTTAGTAAAATTCTTTTATCTTGATCACCTTCAACTCCTATACTCGCCATATCGATAAGCTCACTAATATCATCGTCTAAATTTGGATAAGCAAATCCAAGTAACTCAGGATTATCTGTGTATTCTTGGTTTCTATATTCTTCTAATCCATGTATGAAAAGCCCCATATAGTCGCAAAAGTCTTCAGAGATCTCACGTAGATTTTCTATTGAAGCTTGTAACATCTCATTTCCCTCAGAAGGAACACGCATCCTTGATAAACTTAAATCCTAATATTATACCAAAAATAGAGGAATTATTCAATTTGTAAGCTTTAAAAATTACTTTGACTTAAGAGTAACTTTTAAATAATATACCTTGGCTCTTAGAGAGACCTTTTAAATTCAGACGCCACCATAGCTCAGCTGGTAGAGCATCCGCCTTGTAAGCGGCAGGTCATCGGTTCGATTCCGATTGGTGGCTCCACTCCAATTGTTAGTCAGATATGCCCCAACGATTAACAATTAATAATCAACAATTATTTGGGTAGGTACCAAAGCGGTCAACTGGGGCGGACTGTAAATCCGCTGGCTTCGCCTTCGGGGGTTCGAATCCCTCCCTGCCCACCACTATTATCTAGCACTCTAAACCCTCTTGTGCTAATTTTTGCTATGCGTTAAAATAATCCGGCTTACATCAGCCATTAACTATTAGCTATTAGCTATTATGTCTAAAGACTTTTACAAAACACTAGGCGTTGATAAATCAGCTAGCCAAGACGAAATAAAGAAAGCATACAGAGTTGCTGCTAATAAATATCATCCAGATAAGAATCCTGATAACAAAGAAGCAGAAGCAAAATTCAAAGAGGCATCAGAGGCATATGAAACCTTATCTGATCCTCAAAAACGAAAGATGTATGACCAATTCGGTTCAAATGGTCCACAGTCTCAAGCAGGATACGGCGGAGGACAAGGCTTCGGAGGTTTTGATTTCTCTGGATTTCAAGACGCTGGCGGATTTGCCGATATATTTGAGTCTTTCTTTGGTCACGGTCAAGGCGGCGCAAGAAGACAGTCAACAGAGCAACGAGGTGAAGACCTGGAGCTAAGATTAAACATTCCTTTCGAGGAATCAATTTTTGGTGCAGAAAAAAGCATAAAGATTCGACGTGTAGTCAGATGTGACAAATGTGAAGGATCAGGAGCAGAGCCAGGAACAAAGATTGTTGAATGCCCTGAATGTAAAGGTGCTGGTCAAATTAAAGAACGACGTCAAACCATTCTCGGTCAAGTAGTTACTCAACGAACATGTTCAACTTGTAAAGGCGCTGGTAGAAATCCAGAGAAGCCATGCGCAAAATGTAATGGCAATAAACGACATTCAAAAGAAGAGACGATTAAAATCAAAATCCCAACAGGTATCCAAAGCGGAACAGTAATCCGTTTGCAAGATCATGGCAACCAGGGAACAAAGCCTAATTTAGACGGAGACCTCTACTTAAGGGTAAATGTAGAGCCTAGTAAAAAATATACAAGAAGCAATCAAGATATCATTTCTGAGTTTGAAATACATTCTCTGCAAGCAGTACTTGGTGACGAGGTAGAGGTAGAAACTATGCACGGTAAAGAAAAACTTACGATCCCGCCTGGTACCCAGCATGGTAAAGTATTAAAAATAAAAGGCAAAGGAGTTCCTTAAAACGACAATAACGATGCAGGAGATCACTTAGTAAAGCTTCTGATTTACATACCAAAAAAGATTTCGAAGGCTGAGAGAGAGCTTTATTTAAAGCTCGCAGAAGAGAG
>JAUHYY010000085.1 GCA_030426295.1 bacterium | reverse complement strand
CTTAAACAAATTAAAAAAGACAAAGTATATGGGGATCTATAAAAAATACTTTTTACCACTAATAATGGTTTCAATAGTCAGCTGGACCTCATTTCTAGTGGTGCTCCTCAGGCTCGAACCATGCCGAACCTATTCAGTAAATTTTTGTGCAGACCCATCAAGCCTTGGTATTATACTTTTCTTCTTAAGTCTTTTCTTCGCTCTAACAACACTCTTCACCCTAATCGGATACCTAGCAAGAATTCACTTTTACAAAGGTGAAATGTACATAAACCAATTCAACATTGCCCTTCGGCAAGGAATCCTTCTCTCAGTTTGCTCAGAAGCCGCAATGGGGCTTCTGGCTCTCGACATACTAAGATGGTGGACAGCGCTCCTACTGTTCGTTCTTATTCTATTAATGGAATTCTACTTCTTGAGTAGCCAGTCGTTTTAAGATAATTGAGCCAAAGTCTGACTTATAAACGTCCTGTTAAACTCTGACTTTAATTCTTGAGCCCATTTACCTAAACCTCTTACAGCACTCAACGCTTTATCTCTATCAAAGTCATCCCCAAATTGATACATAAGTTGATTAAGAAGCTTATAAACAAGATTATCTAAAGAACTTTCCTTTTTAGTATTCACTTCGTCACTAATATTTGCTGCAATTAATAAACTTAAATCAAAATTATCAACAACTTTATCACATTCTCTTGTAACACCATTAAGCATATTTCTCACATCAGCCATAATTAGTTCATCACCTTTTTCTTCTACAATAGGAACTAAATTTCCAACTAGAAACCCAACTATTGTTGAAGGCTTGCCATAAATAGTTAACTCATCCATAGCTCCTTGAATAAAATCTTTAGCAGGTAATCCTTCGCCAAGGTTATCAACTATAGTCAAAATAGCACGACGAGTTTCTAAAGAAATTTCTACTCTAACTATACCATCAACAGATTCAAGAGTAGCAATATACCTATTTCTTGCCTCTTCATCCAAAACTACACTATCCAACAAGCCAAGTTCTAAAGTCGTTAAATCTTTACCTTCAATTTCAGGTTTTTTGCTACCTTTTCCTAAAGTCATACAAAAAATTACAGGCAAACACAGTAACATAGTACCCGAACTAGGTCAAACTAGTTCAACCCTCTCATAGAATTGATAGGCCAGAATACAAACCAAGCTTTACCCCGAATCATATCTTCAGGAACATATGTATTTTCATGATCAGCATTACACTTAGATCCAAATGCAGATCTAAAGCATTGCCGCGAATCAGTACTTTGATTTCTGTTGTCTCCCATTACAAAGTATTTATCTTCAGGAACTTCATAAATTCGAGTTTCATTATTAGGCGTAAAAGTTCTTCCTAAATTAGAACTATTCAAATACTCACTTTCATCGAGCCTCTCAAACTTGCCATCAATCCATTTATATACGTATCCACTTTCAATCTTAATTTTATCACCTGGCACACCAATTACACGTTTAACAAAATATTGTTTCTCGTTTCCCGGTGGATTAAACACCACAACATCACCTGCCTTAGGACTACCAACTTCTTTACCAAAGAAAGACTGATAACTAAACTCGTCAACAATAATATATTCACCATATGAAGACACACACTTACCATCAATCTTATTCAATGTGTCACACATAGAAGGACCAGAAACATGAAAAGGAGAAACTAAATAAGTCCTAATAAGCCAAGCCAAAAGCACTATAATCACTACATTCACTACGATATCTAGCACGTAATATAACCGACTCTTCTTTTTAAAAACTCCCATAAATTAATTGTTTCTTATAATCAGAAACAGGTTATCATAAGAACCAGATAAATACACCACAAGTAGAAAGATACAAAATTCTAAGGTATCATAAACACAACTAAAAGAATTTCATGAAAGCACCCTACAACTACCTATTTAAGTCATACATGGAAGACGGAGAAGAAATTCTCTACATAATCCATCATCACGTGATCTTAATGCTTAAACCATTAGGCATAATTGCTCTATTTCATTTAGCTGCACCTGCTGGACTTTGGTATTTATTCCCAAAGCTTTCACTTGCATGGCTAATCTGGCTAACCATTGGAGTAACCAAATTCACACTCGAACTATTCAGCTGGTACTTCAACGCAATATTAATCACAAACCTAAACCTCGTAGACGTAGAATGGAACGGAGTTTTCGACAGAACAGCACTCAGAATCGAATACAACCAAATCGAAGGTTTCGCATACACAGTAAACGGATTTTGGAACACTGTACTAAACATGGGAGACATCACAATTTCAAAACTCTCTGGTAACGTAGTTAACATTGCAGGTGTTCACAAACCTAAAAAAAGGTCTCAGCTACTAACTAAAGTTCAAGATGAATTAGTTAATAGACAATTACAAAAAGATCACACCAACCTAAAAGACATCCTTACAAATATGCTGCAAAGCCACATTCAAGAACACGGTATAAGAATAGACGACAAATCATGAATTTAGTAATAATCATAATCGTATTAATCATATTAGTAGGACTCACAATCCTAACTTTTATTGCAAAAACAAGATCTAAGGTTCCACTACATGACAAGCAATACATCCGACACAAATGGCAAGACCTTAACCGCGACCATAAAGACGAACCAGAAAAAATCATTTTCGAAGCAGATAAGCTAATTGACTACGCCCTAACCAAAATGGGCAAGAAAGGAACACTCGGCGAAAAGCTAAAAGCTCACGGAGCCCTTTTCACAAACCTAAACGGACTCTGGGCAGCACACAAACTAAGAAACAAAATTGCACACGAACTCGATTACAAACCTCACACCCGTGAAGCAAATGAAGCAATTAAACAATTCGAAGTCGCACTAAAAGACCTCAAATGCCTTTAACATTGCGACAAAACAAAAATCCCTATAAAATCGAATCCAAATAATATTCAAATATGAGCAATCAATACGACATAGTTATCGGCCTCGAGATCCATTGCCAGATCAACACAAAAACAAAAATGTTCTGCCGATGTTCAAACGATTCATTCAACAAACCGCCAAACTCAAACGTTTGCCCAATCTGCATGGGTCACCCAGGTCAACTGCCACTTCTTAACAAAGAAGCAGTAAGAAAGGGGATTATTGGTGGATTAGCTCTAAACTGTGACATTCCAAGATTCTCAAAATTCGACCGTAAAAACTACTTCTACCCAGATTCACCTGCAGGTTACCAAATCACACAATTCGACCAACCAATCTCAGTAAAAGGAGAAGTACTCATAGAAACATCAGAAGGCGAAAAAAGCATTGGTATAGACAGAATGCATTTAGAAAACGATGCCGGAAAACTCACACATACAGCAAAAGGATCACTCTGCGATTACAACAGAGCAGGTACACCACTTATGGAAATCGTATCTGACCCAGTAATGACTTCAGTAGAAGAAGCCAGCCAA
>JAUHYY010000007.1 GCA_030426295.1 bacterium | reverse complement strand
GCTCCAGCTGAAGAAGTTAAAGAAGATGAAGTAGCTGAAGAAGCTCCTGCAGAGGAATCTACTGAGGAAGAAGCTGCATAATTGCTTTTAATTCTTTTCTTTGATGTATAGAATATATACCAAAGTTAATTTTTAGTATGGCAGGAAACACATTCAATGAAGTATTCAAAGTAACAACATTCGGTGAATCCCACGGTGTTGCTCTTGGGTGTATTATTGATGGTTGCCCAGCAGGCATCGAACTTTCTGAAGAAGATGTGCAAATCCATTTAAATAGACGACGGCCGGGTCAAAGCGAGGTTGCGACTGAGCGTGATGAGAAAGACAAAGTGCAAATCTTGTCAGGTGTGTTTGAGGGTAAAACTACAGGCACTCCAATTGCCATGGTTGTTTATAATAAAGACCAAAAGTCTAAAGATTACTCTAATATCAAAGATCTATATAGACCTGCTCATGGTGATTACACTTATGAAGCGAAATATGGTCATAGAGATTATAGAGGTGGTGGTAGAGCTTCTGGTCGAGAGACATTAACTCGTGTTATGGCAGGTGCTGTTGCTATGAAGATCCTTTCAGAAAAAGGTATTGAGATTCATGCATATACTAAAAGCATTAAAGATATCGAGGCGAAGGATTGTGATTTTAATTATATTGAAGAAAATTCTGTGCGTACTTGTTGTAAAGAGACTGCGAATGATATGGAGCAGCTAATTATTGATTCGAAAGCTGATAATAATTCTGTAGGTGGAGTTATTGAATGTCAGGTTTTGAATTTGCCTCCAGGGCTTGGATCACCTGTGTTTGATAAGTTGGATGCTAGACTTGCACAAGCAATGATGTCGATTGGGTCAACTAAGGGATTTGAAATTGGCTCAGGGTTTGATTCGACAAAAATGTTTGGATCTGAACACAATGATAATATTACTGGTATGACTGATGGACGACTTGAGTTTGAGAAGAATTATAGTGGTGGGGTTTTGGCAGGTATTTCAAGTGGGAGTCCTTTAGTTTTTAGGACTGCATTTAAACCAACATCTAGTATTAAACGTGAACAAGTTGGTATTACTCGTGACGGTCAGCTTCAAGAGTTTCTTTTAGAAGGGCGGCACGACCCTTGCATAGTGCCACGAGCAGTTCCCGTGGTTCAAGCAATGACTGCTCTTGTGCTTGTCGAAGAAGTCTTGCGTGCAGCATAGGGTTTCGTTCGGCGATTTTGTCTAGAGTGTCTGGGCTTACCTTTATAGACTTTATTGTATGTAAGTAAATCGCTTGTACTGAACTTTGCGTCGAAATGTATAGTTTTCCATGCATGCCCCACATTGGTTCATCAGTTCCCTTGTTTGGCTCAACCACGTAGCAAAATCTTCCGATTGTCTGACCTGGGGTTGGACTTTTACCATGTCTAGGCCATTCGTAATTTATGATTAGCATGTCATCTCTTCTGAGTGCTTCACGCAGAAATCCGTACCTTGATTCATTATCAGGAAGTTCTACTTCTAGGTAGTTATGATCGAAGGGTTTTTCTTCTTTTGCCTCGTTTTTCACGCATAGTGTTCTTAACTCTCTGATAAAGATACTCCTCATTTGCTTTGTAACTTCACCTTTAGCGATGATGAATCCCGATAAGGTTGCGTCTTGGACAGTATCTACTTTTAACTCTACGCTAAAGCCACTGCTAACGTGCTCGAGTTTGGCCACGTCGCCCGGACGAATATTTTCGATGATTAATCTTTCATTAACATCAGCATTTCTAGTAAGTCTAATGATTCTGTAACGATCTGATGCCGTAAGGTTCTCATGATTAGGGTGAGAATGCTCTTTGGGTTGACTCGTTAAAGTGAGAGATAGATTCATTTTTTTCTTCAAATTTGGCCAACAATTTAGCCGTTTTTCCCTTTGTTTTCAATAGGATTAATCGTTTGGTGTATGCTAAGATTCAAAAAGTTTAATTAGGAATATGTTAAAAGAATTACTTGAGACTTTTGAGTCTAAAGAACAAGAAGTTCAAGCTTGGCTCGACATGAAAAGAAGTAATGTGAAGATGCCTGTTTATACATCTTGTGATGTTCGGAATGCTGGTTATAAGATTACGACTGTAGATACGAATTTGTTTCCGGCTGGATGGAATAATCTTTGCCCGAGTTTTCAGCGAACTGCGTCGATCCATTTTAAGGAATATATAGATCAACTTCACCCCGGTGCGGGATGTGTGCTGATTGTAACTGAAGAACATACTCGTAATAGTTTCTATTTCTCGAATGTTAAGGCGCTTGTTCACATTTTAGAGGGGGCTGGTTATAAGGTTTATGTAGGAAATCCAAATATTGAACTGACTGAGACTACTACTTTTGAAACTGCTGATAATGAGACTTTGACTGTGCATCCGATTGAAAGAAGAGGCGATGAGATTTATGCCAAAGATCATAGAGTTTGCGTAATTCTGTTTAACAACGACTTTAGTAATGGAGTGCCTGAGGTTCTACAAAATGTGGCTCAGCCTAAGGTTCCTAATTTGGATTTAGGTTGGCATAACAGACGTAAGAGCACTCATTTTGATTATTTCAATCAGTTGGTTGATGAGTTTGCGTCGATCATTGATTTTGATTCGTGGGTATTAAAAACTGAATTTTCAACTTGTGAAAATGTAGATATAAATAGTGAAGAAGATCGTGAGCGCTTGGCACTTGCTGTAGATGAGCTGCTTGCAAGCATTACCGAAAACTATGAAGAAAGAGGCATTAACAGGGAGCCTGTTGTATTTGTTAAGAATGATGCTGGTACGTATGGAATGGGAGTTATTAATGTGAGCTCAGGTGATGAGATTAGAGATCTTAATCGCAAAAAGAGAAACAAATTATCTGTTGGTAAGAGTAATGTTCCGATTGTGAACTTTTTGATTCAAGAAGGAGTGCCAACGATTGATAAGATTAAAGGTGACACTGCTGAGCCTGTTGTGTATATGGCAGGTGGTAAGGTTTGTGGCGGATTCTTTAGAGTAAATGAAAGCAAGAGGGATGATGAAAATTTGAACTCACCTGGAATGAAGTTTGTTAAGTTGTGTTTTGAAAAAGTCCTGGGTTATGAGAATGACGAAGCGATTGATTGCGACATTGAATGTCTTGATAAGTTGTATCGTGTAGTTGGGCAAATTGCTTCAATTGCTGCCGGGATGGAAGAGCAAGGGTGATTATTGATTGTTAATCGTTAATAGCCAAGCTCTTCTAGGACTTCTTGAATAAATGGGTGAGTAATATCTAGGACTCTCAACAGTCCGGGATTTATATTGAACTCTGTGTAATCGTCTTCTTCAAGAGTTATGTATTGTCCATCAGCATTTTTAAAGCCATGGTGTCGAATAGTTTTTCCGTCAGCACCAAATAATGGTTTGCAACTGTCAATATTTTGACCTTTACTAGGTTTAACTATAAATATTCTGTCTGTATCAATTTTGAAGGTTGCCGGTTCAAGCATTCGTAGTAATGTTGCTAGGTTTTCTTGCTCTTCTTTTTCTAGCTCTTCTCTTCTTATTTGAAGCTGTCTAGTTCTTTCAAAAATTTCTAGAGCTAAATTAGGATCTTCTACGGTTGACAGTCTGTACTTTCTTCTAACGTCTTCCATAACATCTTTGGGATTGTCGTGGCTTTGTAGAGCACCCTGAATATCAACGACTACTTTGTCGGCTATACCGGAATAAGCACCTTCTAAGAAGGTTATTCCATTTATTGATTCTGCTAGGGAGTTTTGTCTGGTTGTCCTTGGTATGTGACTACCTTGCCTAAGCATAAAAACTGGAATCTTATCAGCTGCATCTAAGATAAACTGCGACATTCCAAATGGATGTTGTTTAGGGGTCGCCCCCGACATAGTAGTCTCAATTACCAATGCATCAACTAACCGAGCATTAATTTGCTCTTTTATCCAATCCATATGAATATCATCCGGTGAACCAGGTGTAAAAGGAAGGTATAATACTTTTGGCCTATCTGTATTTGGTCTATTCATAATATTTATCAACTTTCACATTATAGCATTAATACGCTAATTGTCAACTCTGAGCCTAATTGCTAATAAAAACTAGCTAATGTATCTTTAGTTTAATCTTTATCTTTACTGATGCTAAAAGTCGACATTCTTATCGTAAAAAATATCTCACATGAAGGACCAGGTTTGCTTTTAAATGTAATTGAAGGTGCTGGGCTTAGCTATAAGGTATTGGATCTTGAGGATGGTGATATTTTGAGTGAAAACATTGATTATAAAGCTTTGGTTGTTCTTGGTGGTCCGGATAGCGTGAATGACCAGAACGATAAGATTAAAACTGAACTTGAGTTTGTGAGAAAATCCATAGAAACAGGTAAACCTTATCTAGGTATTTGTCTTGGCTTGCAGGTAATGGTTAAATCTATGGGTGGCAAAGTTGTTAAGAGTCCAGTTCGTGAGATTGGATTTAGAGATAAGTCTGGGGCTTTCTATGAAGTGGATGTGGTTGAAGATGCCTTGTTTGAAGGACTTGGTAATAAGTTCAGAGTTTTTCATCTTCATGGAGAAACAGTAGAACTAACTGATAACATGAAGCTAATTGGAACTGGTAAGCATTGTAAAAATCAGATTGTTAAAATTGGTGAGAATGCTTATGGGATCCAATGTCACTTTGAGTTAACAGAAGAGATGTTTAATAAATGGATTGATATTGATCCTGAACTTCAGGAATTGAATCGAGAATCCTTGGAGCTTGACTTTGCTTCATTTAAAGACGCATACACTGCTACTGGCTTGAAATTATTCGAAAATTTCATTAAGATTTCTGACTTAGTTTAATATTACACTTACTCTTAACATTATGGTTTCCCACCTATTCATAATCGATGCGCCAGAAACATTTGTTGAACATAATGATACATCGACTCTGCTAATTGAAGAGGCACGATCACGTGGTCACGAAGTTGTTGTAGCGAATATTAATGAAGTAAGAGTTAAAAACTCGAGAGTAGTTGTACAGGAACAATTTGTACGGGACTTTGATGTAGTGTGGGTTCGAAAAGATCCGCCGATTGATATGAACTATATGCAGCACCTGCAACTTCTTGCTTACGAAAGTGATAATTGCTTCTTCGTGAATGATCCGCTGGCGACTTTGAAGTATCTTGACAAGGCTTCGATTTTTAACTTCCCTACTTTGATACCTGATACGATTGTTACTAAAGATGCATCAGAGGTAGATAAGTTTTTAGAAGGTCGAGATAAAGTTGTAGTTAAGCCCTTAAATGGATTCTCTGGTAATGATGTAAGAGTTTACTCAGGTGGCGAGCTCGAGATTGATGAGTTTGTTATGGTTCAGGAGTTTTTGGAGAAAGTTTCTGAAGGTGATACTAGGGTTCACATTTGTGATGGTGAAGTTATTGGTGCGATTAAGAGGGTTCCTTCTAGTGATGACTTTAGAGGTAACTTGCATGCTGGAGGAACAGCGGTTGGTACAGAGCTGAATTACAAAGAGACTGAGGTTGCCGAAACTGTTGGTGCATGGCTTAAAGAGCAAGGGGTTTTCTTTGCTGGTATTGATCTGATTGATGGAACTCTTAATGAAATAAATATTACTTCGCCTGGTATAATTATTGAGACGAACGAAGTTATGAATGCTCAACTTGAGAAAGAAATTTTTGACCGACTAGAAAGATATGTTTGATTTTAAATTAGAAGCCACAGACGGACTCGCAAGAGCTGGAACGTTCACTACTCCGCATGGTGACATACAAACGCCTGTATTCATGCCTTGTGGTACACAGGCTACTGTTAAAACTATGGCCCCGCATGAGCTTGAAGAAGTAGGTGCTCAAATTATTCTTGGTAATAATTATCATCTTCATATTCGGCCTGGTAGTGAGTTGATACGAGACATGGGCGGGCTTCATAAATGGATGAAATGGGATAAACCTATCCTGACCGACTCTGGAGGTTTCCAAGTTTTTTCATTGAACCATAAAGTTAAAATTAAAGAAGATGGAGTTCAGTTCAACTCTCATATAGATGGTTCGAAGCACTTCTTTACTCCAGAAAGTGTGATTCAGACTCAGGTTAATCTTGGTTCTGATATTATGATGGTTCTTGATGAGTGTGCACCTGGAGACAGCGACCATAGATACGCAAGACAAGCAATGAAGAGAACTCATGAATGGGCTAAGCAATCTGTTGATGCATTTAAGAAACTTGCTGATCCAGAAAAGCAAACTATGTTCCCTATCGTGCAAGGTGTAATTTTTGATGATCTTCGTGCTGAGTCGGCAAAGTTTATGGCTTCGCTTGATACTAAAGGTGTTGCGATTGGAGGCTTGAGCGTTGGCGAATCTACAGAAGATATGTATAGAATTTTGGACGTTGTTAATCCTCACTTGCCTACTGAAAAACCTAGGTATTTGATGGGTGTTGGAAAGCCTGAAAATATTGTTGAAGGAGTTTATAGAGGTATCGATATGTTTGATTGTGTACACGCGACTCGACTTGGTAGACATGGATGTTTCTGGGACTACACTGGCAGACACAGTATTAAGAATGCAAAGTTTGCGAAAGATGAGACTCCTCTACTCTCTAGTCTTGATAACTTTGCTAGCAGCGGATTTTCTAAGAGTTATATTCACCACTTGATCAAGGCGAATGAAGTTTTGGGTATAAGACTTCTCTCTATGCATAATCTTGCTTTCTTATTCGACCTGACTGCAAAGATTCGACAAGCGGTAATTGATGGTAGGTTTGAAGAATTCAGAAAGGAGTTTTATGATTCGTATAAAATAAAAAATTAACTTTTCTAGTATGGACTTTGATGCAATCACAGATTTTATTTATGAGCTTGGAGCTATGAAAAAGCTTAAGCATATTGGCACAAAATATGCTGGGGTAAAAGATCCAGATACACTTGCTGAGCACTGCTTTCGTGCAACTCAGATAGGTTACATTCTGGCGCATCTAGAAGGAGTTGATGCGAATGAAGTTATGAAGATTTGTCTGTTCCACGATAATGGTGAAATCCGAGTTGGTGATCATACAAGAATTGCTGACCAGTATTTTGATGCTGACGATGCAGAAGAAAAAGCTTTTGAAGACCAGATCGCAAGATTACCCGAAGAAGTTCAAACTAAGCTGACTGGTCTTCTTTCAAATTATAGAGCTGAAGATAAGGCGACTGAATTTGTTGTTGCTCGTGACGCTGACCTGCTTGAGACTTTATTTCAAGCTAAGGAGTATTTGGACTGTGGTTATCCGCTTCAAAGATGGATTGATAATGGCGAGAAGTATTTGAAGACAGAATCTGCTAAGATGATTTTGAAGAGTCTGAAAAATAAAACTTTTACAGACTGGTGGGATAACCTTAACATTGCCTAATTATGATTGGATACTTAAAAGGAGAAGTGAAAAGTGACTTCGGGAACATTGTTTTAATAATCACTCAAGGAGTTGGTTATGAAGTTATGGTACCTAAGCGTACACTTGCTAACCTTACGAATGGCGAAGAAGCAGAGCTACTAATTCATACTGAAGTGCGTGAAGACTCGATAGACTTTTATGGATTTGAAACTGGTGATGAGAAATTATTTTTTCAAACAGTTAGAAGCGTACATGGGATTGGTCCAAAGACTGCAATGGGACTCATGGCTTTTGATCTAAGCGATTTAAAGCTCGCAATTGAGTCTGAGGACGTAAAAACTCTTTGCTCGGTTAAGGGGCTTGGAAAGAAAGGAGCAGAAAGAATCATCCTCGAGCTTAAAAATAAATTACCTGAAACAGTTCATGAAGATAGAAAACATCGTGCAGTTCAGAGTGAAGTTTATGATGCTTTAGAAAATTTAGGATATCGAAAAAAAGATATAGAAAATGTTCTTCGAGCTATGCCGCAAGAGCTAGCCGAAACTCAAGAAATCATAAAATATTTCTTACAAAATCTGTAAATTTCACGTTTGCCAAAAATCTAAAAATCAATATAATGACAAATGTACTTGATTTTACTTTTTGAGTTATAAAATAAATGACTTATAGCGACACTCTTCCTAAAGTTCAGGATTTGGTTAATAATTTATTGATCGTTCTGTCTGAAAAGGAGAAATATATTATAGAAAATCGTTTTAGTTTAAACGATAATCCGAAGCTCACTCTTGAGACTATCGGAAAGAAATACAACGTTACTCGTGAACGTATTAGACAGATAGAAAAGAACGCTCTTAAGAAACTTAAGAGAAATGTTAACAATACCGCCCTTAGCGACATCACTACTTTGGCGCTTGATATCATCCATGAATTTGGAGGTATCATAGATGAAGAAAGAATGATTACTGAAGTGCTTCGAAGATCACCTGACCCAGATATGATCGATGTAAATAGTTTAAAACTTACTATCGATTTAGAAGGAGATATTGAGCACGTGCATAACACAATCCAATATAGACCTTACTGGAAAAACACTGACATTAAAGGATCAACTGTGAAGGCAGTTTGTAATGCTGCTCACAAAATCCTTGCTGTAAATAAAGAAGTTCTTGATGCTCAAGTTCTTGCAGAAAGAATTATTAAAGAGGGTGCACTTAATCTTACTCCAAGATTTGTGAAATCTGCTTTTGATTTAGACAGAAGACTTTTTGTAATCGAAGACAATGAGATTGGCCTTTCAAGCTGGAGAAGTGTTAATCCAAAGACTCTTAGAGACAAGATTTTCTTTGTACTTAAGACTATTAAAAAGCCTCTTCACTACATCGATATTTCAAACAGAATTGCGAGCTTGAACTTTGATAATAAATCTATCAACACACAGGCCGTTCATAACGAACTAATTCGTCATGATGGATTCGTATTAATCGGCCGAGGAATTTATGCTCTTAAAGACTGGGGTTATGAAGAAGGTACTGTTGCTGACGTGATCACTTCTATCTTACGAGAGAAAGGTCAAATGAAACGTGATGAGATCATTGCTGAAGTTCTAGAAAGACGACAAGTAAAGAAGATTACTGTTCAACTAAACCTAAAGAACAAACCAGAGTTTGAACGTATAGGTCGTGACGTATATAAGCTTGCTGAAAGCTAAAGCTCAAAGTCAGCAGTAAAGAATGCTTCGATTGCTTCGTCTTCGTTGAAGTCGGATTCATCGTCCCCTTCAAGGTCGAAGCATATGTCGAAGTTAAATGTTTCTTCTGAGAACAAATTATCGTTCCCATCGAATGCAGATAAATTTGCTTTGAACTCCATATTTTTAGATTAGGAATTAGATAATTATATCACGAAAAAAATATTTAAGAAAGCCTTGATAAATCAAAGTCACTCTGCTTAAATATACAGGCTAAATTATAGAGTAAGGGCGCTTAGCTCAGTTGGCTAGAGCATCTCGTTTACACCGAGGAGGCCGGGGGTTCGAATCCCTCAGCGCCCACCAGGAAAATTTAACCGCTTAACGAAGCGGTTTTATTGTGTTCGAGCCGAAGGGGTGGTACTTGGATGGGTCGAAGTTATTTTCACAATAAATCTTTTCCCATGCCATAACCAGTAAGACTAGAGGCAACTAGTATGACTGTATTGATAAAAAATACAAAAAATATGTATTGATCATCTGGATTGCTAAAATATAAAACTAAGTTGCTGAGTACTAAAGCAGTTACTGTAATTATGAAGTAAGTTTTTATATTGTAATTCACTAGCTTGCAAAGGCATGTAAAGTCAATTATGAATAAGGCGAAGTATAGTAAGTAGAATATGCCTATGTTTGAGTGAAACAAAAATACTGGTGTTAAACTTATTATTAGAATAAGAGCAAAAATTGAGGTTAAGTTTCTTGTTTTCATGGTAAGTTTTAAATCTTATCAGCATCGTACACTTAATTGAATAATTTTTCGAACCTCGACTGGCTTACTTGCTACTAAACACCCATGTTTTATGTCGTTCGTTTCCATATTTAGCTGTGGCTGTTAATGTGAAAAAAGGTGAATCGTATCTGCTTCCTTTCTTGCTGACTTCACCTGGTTTAGTTTTCCATAAATAAAAGCTGGCTGAAAATGTCTGCTGGTCTTTGTTCTTCCATTTAATTTGAGCTAAGCGTCCATCGTCAAAAATTTCTAGTAACTTCTCGGTATCTACCTCTATTAGGTTACCTTCTTCATTTACAACTTGTACTCCTGATTTACCATTTTGGTTCGTTGCCAACCCGTAGAGAGCTTCACTTATACTTTCTAGTGCATAAAATGGTACTGATGTTTTGATGCTTAGCGCAGCATTGACTATGTCTTCCGGCGTTCTATCTGGTGTGTTTAATCCCATATAAAGATCATGTTACCTATCGAGCTCCTGTATTGCAAGGTTTTGGGGTAATTGGAGAGCACGAAGATGTGCGGACAATTATGGTTATTGCTCAATAGAACATTTTATTGTTGCAATAGAATGTTCAGATGTTAGTCTAGAAATGTGAATCATGAAAAAAATATAGAAAAATTGCATGTAGGAGATATTAGAAAAACTTTCTCTAATACTCCGGAGGACTACCAACCGAAGATTGGTATAGAAGTTGAAAAGATTGGTCTTTATTATGAGAATAGTAAGCCTCCTACTTATGGTGGCAAGCGAGGTTATCTTGCGATACTTGGTAAAATGTATGAAGAATTAGGATGGGAGATTGTTAGTCAGCAAGGTAAGCGGATTTCTTCTATGAAAAGAGGTAATGCTTATTTACATTTAGAATCTGATGGACGTATTGAACTTGCTGGTAGTCCACATGAATCTATTCATGATTTGGCTCGTGAAATGAGAATCCATCAAAATGAAATTGCTGAAATTTCGAAAATTTATGGAATAGTTTGGATTGGGTGTGGTTATCATCCATTTAGTAGAAATAAAGATATTACTGATATATCAGACGCGAGAAAAGATATGCTGTTAAATTATTTTAACAAGCACAAAGAGAAGCATAATGATTTTGGATTAGCATGGTTTAAGAAAACATCTGGAATACATGTGAATATCGATTATAAAGATGAGGCTGACTTTGCAAGAAAGAACAAGGTACTAACTCGTATTTCACCGATTTTAACTGCTATGTTTGCTAACTCACCTTTTAGTAAAAAGAAATTTACAGGTTATATGAGTTTTAGATCTCATGTTGCTCATGCAAATGCATTGCCTCAATTCGATATTCCAAAAGATTTATATGACTCTGAATATAGCTATGATGATTGGATTAATCATGTTTTGGATCTACCATTAGTGACTCTAGAACGTGACGGTAAATGGTATGCACCTGAATGTACTTTTAGGGAGTTCATGAATAATGGTTATGATAATTTTACTGCGAACATTAACGATTTTGATTTACACACTAAGACTGCCTGGAAAGATATTAAATCTAAAAATGTTATTGAATTAAGGTTTTTAGATAGTTTACCTCCGAGCTTAATTCCTTCTGTTGGAGCATTGATTAAGGGCCTTGTTTATGATGAATACAACCTTAAAAAGTTAGAAGATATTACTGCTGGATGGTCTCATGGTGACTTCATGCAGTTAAGAGGTGATGCAGCAAAATTAGGACTTCAAGCAACGATTGATGGTAAATCTGCTTTAGATATAGCAACTGACTTTATTGAAATGGCAGAGATGGCACTTAAAAAAGATCGTATACGTAATATTCAAAATCTTGATGAGTCGATTTATTTAGATCCAATAAAAGAGTTCGTTTTGATACATCGAAAATCACCTGCTGAATGGTTGGTTGAAAATTGGCATGGAAAGTGGAGAAAGAGTTTCTATCCAGTTATTGATTGGTTACAATATTAATTTATATTTATGGCAAAATTACCAGTTTTAGTAGTGTGCTCACATTCTTCTTACTTTGTACCAAAGAAGATTAGAGAAAACATGCTCTTGTCTGATAGAGATATTAAGAATGAAGCTGATTTGTACACTGATGAGATATTTAAAGTTAAAAATGCGCATTATGTTGAAGGTAAGGTTTCTAGACTTGTAGCAGATTATAATCGAGCACCTGACCATATTGAGCTCGAGTATCAACTTGCACGTGATGGCGTGGTTGTAAGTGTGAATGAAGACTGTAAGCAAGTTTATAAAGAGCCTCCTACTATCGAAGAAATTCTAAAAAGGATTGCGAAGTATCATGATCCTTTTCATAAGAAAATTCATGACTATAAAAGTGAAGTAAAATTCATGATAGACGGGCATTCCTTAAGGAGTGTTGGACCAGAAGCTAAAAATGATAGAGGTAAAGAAAGAAAAGATATCGTTATTGGGAATCGGCATTTCACTACCTGCCCTAGAACTATTACCGTTAAAGCTCTAGAGTTCTTTAAAAGTAAAGGCTTTAGTGTGGCTCTTAATGATCCTTATGAGGGTAAATATATCTTAGGTCATCACTGTTCTCGAACAGGACTTTATGGTTTGCAGATAGAAGTGAATAGGCGTTTATATATGAATGAAAAAACTCTTAAGCCACATAAAGCTAAGATTAAGGCTCTAAATAGTACTATGAAAGAATTTGTGGAGTTTATCGATTTTGTAGTTTAATTGTTCGAACCTCATCCAGCTTTGTCCACCATGAATATTTAACCGTTTATTAAAGAGATTCTATTCCGAGCTCTTCTATCAATACAGGGTGATTGGTAAGGTTTTTATTTCGCTGAAGTTGGTATATTTTTATTTTATTTTGCTGAGCGAGTTCATTGAGTTTTCTTACTGCTTCTTCACTAAATAATTTTGACTTTCTAGCTATTGCTCTCAACCATCTTTCATCGTCGTCAGCAATAGCTTGGTCTATCATCTCTAATTCGGCAGAGCTATCCACTTTTGCTCTTAAAATCAGAGCTAATTTTGGATAGTCTTGAAACCTTGCTAGGGTTGCTTCATCAAAATCTCTGTCTGAAAAACCAAAAATCATTCTTGTATATTCACCTTCTTCTCCCTCCAATTCTAATATGCGTTGATATAGTGCATCTGAGTTAGCGTGTCTATTTATAGCAACACTTGATCTACTACCATCCTTGCCTGTATTAAATATTGCTACTTGTGCTTCCTCGGTAAGGTATTTGTTCCCAGCTAGATTTGCGATCTTAAATCTGTCTCCTCCAGTTGCTATATCCATTTGAAATTCAGGACTAAAACGCAAATCATTCAAGAAATCACTATATCGCATTGTTTCTAAAACTACGGGTTCAGCCCCATGTGTTCCAATCCAATAATAGGTTGAATATGCTAAGTCCCCATCTTGCATTTCAATGACTAATCTTCTTAAGGCATCATATTTATCCTCATTTTCTCTATGATAAATAGGGGTAGGGATACTGCTAAGTGCTCGCTGTAGAGCTATTCTAACTTTCAGAATTGCCCTAAGCTTAGTTGGTAGGGCCTCGAGAATTGCAGTTCTTCGTTCGCCTAATTCAGCCCTTACGATTTCCTGAATCTTCGATAATGCAATGTTTAGTTTTTCAAATACAACACTTTCATCTGATTCAGCTTTTATTGAACCAAGAAGGTTGTTTGCTATCTCGATCGCTTGACTTGGCAATGATTGCTGGGTTCTTTGAGTTCCTTCATGCAGCATCTGCCTTTCCTGTGATAAGGTTTCATCGGAATATACTTCTGACACTAGTTGTGCATAGCGCTTCGCAAGCCCATCTATATTTAACATAGTAGTCAGGATTTCATTGTCACCAAGACCAATAATTTGTTCTGCTACTTGAATACGTTCCATGGACAGAGCTAATGATAAGATCTGAATATACATTTAATAGTAATATTTGACCAATCTCCTAAGTAAGTTGGTGATGACAATTGTAATAATTGGTTGATAATTGTTCGGATATTAGCCAGTTTTGCCCACCATTCACTGAAATGGTGGGCGTATTTTAATTGACTGTAGGTGGATCAATTTCATCTGCAAAATATACGAATGGTTCCATCATTGAAGACTTACCCGCAAAATAGTCCTCTACATTTTTTGAGAATAATAATAGGCTGTCGCGGTCGACTCTGTATTCTCCTTTCATGAAGTCTGTTCCAATCAATTGGCCTTTTTTATATGGTTTAAAACTTTCTCTTACAAATTTTCTGTTGTACCCAATTGTTTGGGCGCATTGTACAAGTTCTGTTTGCCCAAGTCTTAGCCATTGGGCTTGATCTTCAAAGTCTTCCGCTTCGTCTATTACTCCTGCGAACTTTAAGTATCTTCTTATGTTTGCTTTTGCTCTTTCTGGGTCATAATCTCTTTCATAGCCGAGTTCTAAAGTTATGCAGGGTCTATCTATAGATGCAAAATAATCCGAAGTTGAACCTCTTCCCATGAAATAGCCTGGGTATAAAACCTGATAATCTACATCAAGACTTTGTGCCATTTCTATTTGATTATCTCTACCTCCAGGTATAACCGTGAATGATTTAGCTCCTGGCGTCGAAGTTACACTGTGTAAATCTAAAGCTGTATCCATCTGGTCGAAAGCTTGTCTTAACTCTTTTGCTCTTTTCACCTCGCTAGATTCATTTTGTCTGAGTGGTCTATTTCGCTCGTTAAATAATGGCATTCTCATATCCGGGGTATATACCCTATTCATGTCTTCTTCAATGAACCTTTTGCATTGCTCTGCTGCAGCCAGGTTTGCACATACTAACAGTACTCTGCCTCTAATAATTGCTCGTAATTCATCTTGCATTTGCTGAACGGTTTCCAGTCCTGACTGCTCATTACCGTGAGTTAAACAAATCAGGCCTGCAGTTGGTCCATCTATTCCACTGTTAAAAATTTTTGTCCCCTTTATACCATCGAGGTCTCTTGATGATTTTATTTCTTGACGTTCCCTTAAATCTTGAACGCCTTGTGATGTTTCTAAATCTTTATACATTTTAATTTGGTTAATAATAAAAAACCGCTTGTATGCGGCTTAGTAAAGGTGGTTTGTAAGCTTATTATTTGGTCTCCTCTAGGAGACTATGAATAGCTAGCCTGTAACCGCCTTTACCATTCTTTAACCAATGGGCAACCCTAGTTATAGTTGCAGTACTTACTCCAGTATCTTTTGAAATTTTTCTGTATGAATTACCTTTACTGACTAGCTGTGCCACCTGCCAACGCTCTTGCATAGCTTTAATTTCTGCAGGAGTGCATAAATCTCTGAAGAAATTTGCGCACTCTTCTTCTGTTCTTAAAGTCAGTATAGCTTGATTTAAATTTTTCATAGAGATAAATCGTTGTAACGTGCTAATACGCTATAACGTTCGGAGGAAATAGTCAATGCTTATACGACTTTTAATAGTTTTGCCTCAGAGCTATACTAACCATAACCTAGTATAATTTATTATTATGAAATACCACGTAGAAAAAAGTATTGTTATTGATGCTGATCTGAAGAAAGTTAAATCAATCGTAGAAGACTTTAATAGTTGGCATGATTGGTCTCCTTGGAATGTATGTGAGCCAGAAAGTAAATTAGAAGTTGAGGGTAATGCTGGAGAGGCTGGGCATAAAATGATGTGGGATGGTGAGCTACTTGGTTCTGGGTATCAAGTTATTACTGCGAATAAGTCTAATAAAATTCTTTTTGATCTTCAGTTTACTAGACCTAATAAATGGTCTTCGAAGGTTGCTTTCGATTTTGAAGAAACTCCAGAAGGCACAAAAGTTACATGGATTTTGGATGGTAGTATGCCTTTTTTCTTATTCTTCTTTGTTCATATGATGGAAATGATGATAGGTATGGACTTCACTAGAGGATTGAGAATGCTTAAAACTGTAGCTGAAGGCGGTAAAATTAAAGCTGTAAGTAAGCCTGCTGGAGTAGCTGAATTTGAAGGGTTTAAATATGTTGGTATAAAGAGACGAGCTACTATGGATGATATGGCTAATTCGATGAGTGATGACTTTTCTAAGATTATTGATGATTTTGTAAAAAGTGGTGTTTCAGCGAAGCACTGGGTGGCTATTTATCCAAAGGTGCATCCTAAAACTGAAGAGATGACTTATATAGCAGCAATTTCTGCTGAGAATATTGGTGATATGAAATTACCAGAAGGATACGTGACTGGTGAAATCAAGAGCGGTAAAGCTTTCGAGGTTAAGCATCATGGCTCTTATTACTTTTTAGGTAATGCTTGGTCTATAGGTATGATGCATGTTAGAGGCAAGAAAATGAAGCAAAATGGATCGCCGTTTGAGTACTACTGGAATAGTCCTTATGATGTTGAACCTGATGATTTAGAGACAAGTATTTATTTCCCTGTTAAGAGTTAATCTATTTAATATGGCTGGGATTTCTGACATTCAAAAACTACTGAGTAATATTTCTCCAAAGTTAAGAGATGGGGAATATGTCTTTCTTACTTTTAGTGCAAATCAACCTGAGGAGCTTGTGTCTCAATCTATTTGCTCGTTCAAAGAAGAAGAAGGACTAACCTTAATTGTAGATAGATCTATAGCTGATGAACACGGGTCAGCTTATGAAGCTGTGTGGTCGATGATTACTCTTGATATACATTCTGATCTTGAGACTGTGGGATTCTTGGCAGCAATCAGCACTAAACTTGCTGAGGCTAATATAAGTCTTAACTGTATATCTGCGTATTACCATGATCACTTGTTTGTGACTGTTGAGAATAAAGATAAGGCAATGGCAGTGATTCAGAATATGTAACTAATAATCTTCTATGTGGAAAGTTTACATAGTTAAATGTGCTGATGGCACTTTGTATACAGGGATCACTACAGATTTGGATCGTAGGATTTCTGAACATAATGACTCTGACAAAGGAGCGAAATATACTCGTGGGCGTAGTCCTGTTGAGCTTATGTATTCTGCGGATTTCGAGGATAAATCTGGGGCTTCTAAAGAGGAATATCGAATCAAGCAATTGAGTCGTGACGAGAAGCTAGAATTAATAAGGTAGGCCTGGGTAGCTTTCAATCTAGGCTTTTTCTTGATATAATGTATAGATAAATTGATATTTAAAAATGGGTATAGAGAGGCCTGGGTCTAGCATCGTTGATACTATTACTGAGACATTGGAACAGCTTAGTGAAAATGTACGCATATTTTTTAATAAGATAGCTGAAGCTATTGGATATAATCCTGAAAATCTTACTGAGGAACAAGCTGAAAGGCTTGCATTTGGAGCTGAAATTGAAAGTGATGCAGCAGGTGGCTTAAATGATTCTAGATTTGACGATGTTACAAATCCGTTAAATGAATCTGGTGAATCTGATTTGAGAAATATATTAAGAGTGCCTACAGCGTGGGAAGTGAATGGCGAAGAAATACCTGAATTTGGACGTGTGAGCGAACAAGATAATTCTTGGGTAAGAGAAGGTAATGACTTATTTTGGCAGGACCATATGGGGTACTTGATTCCTGAGACGCAGGTTAAATTCTTGATTAGAGATGGTTATAATCCTGAGCAAGACGGTACGATTGAGGAGTATATGGAAAGGCGGTGTAATCCACCTGGTGCAGATAATACTTTTTTGGGTTTTGAAATTGAGGGCGGTGTTCATCCGGTGATAAGAGGTAGGCTTAGATTGGCTGAGCAACAAATGGAGGAACTTGGTATTAGCTATTCACGAGATGGAACGAACACTATTGATTCGATTAAAGGGTTTCAATACCGGACTATGGGGCATGATGTGATTAGTCTTCATTCGTTTGGTCTGGCGATTGATTTCAGTAAAAATCAAAATAATAGATTAACTCATCTTTCAGGTGATAATAGTAGTATTATTGAAGATGACGATCTGCTTAACAGATATATTCAAGAGACAGATTACTCTAGAGATTTTTATGATGTAATGGATTCAGTTGGATTTATTCCTTTTGGTGACTGGGTAGCAAACAGAAGAAATGGGAACACTCGTGATTTAATGGAGTTCCGTTGTAAGCCCGGCGGGGATGGGAGCATCCCCTACCAGTTCAATGAAGATATTCATAGAAGGGCTTAGGTTTTGTGTGCTCTAAGCTGCTTGCTTATATTTTTCAAACACTTCTGGCACAAAATTTGACCAGTCATCTCTACCGTCTGCCGTGTCGTCTAATACGTCCATTATTGCGTCGTGAACTCCTTGACCGATTAGCTTGTGCTCTTCGAAGTCAGGATGCTCTGAGATTAATCTACAGATTGAAAGTAAAATACCTGCGGCTAGAATAATGTGATTATTTTCTTTTGGTGCAAGTCCAGGAGCTGTTCCTGCTGAAGCTTCTGCCATCCATCTAATAATCTTTAGATTAGGATCGTTTGGATCAATAGATATAACTCTACTTTCACCTACTCCGAGCATTGCTGGACCAAGTTTTGGAACTTGAAGTGCTGGCATTAGGTCTGTTATATGATCACCGTCAGAGTTTCCGCAAACTACGATTCGGTGATTTTCATTAGTTGGGTCTTGAACTAGCTCTTCGAAAATCTCTCCGCATGTTAGGTATAGCGGATTAGCAATATGTTCTTCTACTAATCCTTTGAATTTGGCGTTAACAGCATGATCGGGATTTGGATGAGGGAGAATTACTGTAATTTGATTTACTCCCATCTTTTCAGCATCAGCACTGTAAAAACTCACCAAGTTTTTATCCTTACCCTGCACTTTTTTGCCCATTTGCCCTGCAAAAGCGAATGCATCGTTGGAAGTCATAAACTGTAATGCCACCAAACCACGCGTTGGTTTCGACGTAAAATTAAAATCCACTTTACAGGGTGCAAGTTTGAATGGGTCAAGTGCCTCTGCATGAACGACTTTGG
>JAUHYY010000006.1 GCA_030426295.1 bacterium | reverse complement strand
ATTGATAGAAAGTTTTTGAGTGAATAAATGAATCTAATAGCGTCGCCTCTATTTATTCTGTTTTGGCCATTAGGTGGATAAATACTGTTTGCAATTAAGTATTCTTCATATTGTTTAAACCATGGATCAAAGTTTTCTGATGATGCAAATAGTTTTCCTGCGTTAAGTACTATTTTCCACCATTCTGCATGTGTCATTATTTGATCTAGTCTTACAGTACCATCACCGTACCCTCGAATGATTCCACATTCAGTTGTAAATAGTAGTGCGTCAAGTTTCCAAATATTTTCTGCACTATTTGTTATTGCAGGAGTAATGTCTCTGTAACCTACGTTTCCGTCTATTCTTTGGTCGTAAGGTCTGAATTCATTACATAATCCAGTTTGTTCACCTAGTCTTCCACCTACAGTCATTAGTTGCGCACGAGTTAAGCTTTCTTGAAGAGCCATCGTTCCATCAGGGTAACCTTCGAATAGTCCCTTTTGACATACATATGTCACAGCGTTGAAATCTGGATGTCCTGGTGGTACATCAGAGAATTCACAATCTAATAATGTAGTTGTTCCACCTGTGATTAATACATCTTCAGAGTAATCACTGCTTGATAGACCTCTAACTGGTTTTACCCAGAGTTTAAAGTTGATTTCTACTCCTGGAGGAATTTCTTCACCATTAGATTTTACTCCTGTGTAGAAAAGTTCAAAATCATTAGCTGCTATATATGTGTCGTTGGTAGTAACTGGACATTCTTCATCTTTGGCGCACCAGTAACCTACTGTATCGATTAGATAATCATCCTCATCATAAACATTTACTATAGCTTTCTTAAAGTCGAATGGAATATCAATGTCAATTTTTAGTGGGTCACCAAGTACTAAAGTATTGTCTTGAACTGTGATTTCTACCTCGTCTCTATTTTGTAATATTATGTCAGTAGTTGCTGTACATTCTTCATTTATCGAATCGTCTTCGTTTAAAGTTGCAAGATATACTTCCGCTGTATATGTGGCGCTTGCTATGTTGTTGCCTGTTGAATCTTTACCGTCCCAATCAATATATGGGTTTTCGTGTGGCCAAGATTTAAGCTCTGCTTCACCAGTTGAAACAATTAAATTACCTGCTGAATTTTTAATATTCATTCTGAATAGTAGTTCGCTTTCATCTGTGTTTGAGTCGTATGTAAATCTTGCAATTTCTTCATCAGGTATGAATGGATTTGATGAAGTTCCTTCATCAACTGTTAGACTACAAGATAATGTTGTTTCGTTATTAATTGTAGTGAATTCGAAAATATGCGGTGACCTAGCTGATCCTCCTTCGTTTCCTGCGTATATTGCCCAATAGTATTTAGTATTATATTCGAGTGATTCGTCATCAGTTAATGTATATGAAGCTTCAGTTAAATCTTCTTTAGATAATACAGGGTCTGATAAGTCTTCTGATTTAGAGATTACGATTCCGTACTCTAAAGCTGTTGGTACGTCTTCCCACGTATGAGTTGGAGTTATACTTACATTTATAGCATTGTCTGTTGGTGAAATTAGATTTGGTATATAAGGTATCTGGTAGCCACCACAGTCTTCAATTTCAGCTATACCTTCGTTAATTGCTAATGCTACTTCGTTTGCTTGATTAACAAATGTGTCTTTCTCAAGAGTTAATGGGAGTGTTGGTAAAGTTAGTTCAGGCGAGATTTCTTGAAGATCTTCAAGGTAACCATTAACTCTAGCGTTTATTGCAGCTAGTGTTCTTGAGTCTTCTTCAGGAGTTGAAGTTAATACTTGCATTATTTCGTTTGAAATATCTGTGTCGATTGGACAGTTATTTACGCCAATAATAGTAAAATCGAATCTTGAAGTTGGGAAATGTCCATCTACTTCGTTTTTAGCTGTTGCTTGAATATAGTATTCACCAGGTTCACATATATCAGCTGAACCACATGAAACACCATCCCATGTTGTTGAATCGATTTGCCCGGCATTCATAACGGGCTCAAAATTTCTATGCCTTGTTACTACTTCGTTGTTTGACTCTTTTTTAATTTCTACAACTACGTTTGTAAGGTCTTCTTGTACTCCGATTTCAAACTCTGCAGCATTACAAATAGTGTGTATAGGAACTTCGTCGGGAGTAGTATATGTTAGAACTCTGTTTGTGTAGCATTCTTCTTGGTAGATTTCTGTTGGCCCTTGGACTTCAATTTCTGCTCCAGGTGTAAATACTAATCCTTGCCCAAAAAAGTTACTTGTTTGGCTTAAGAGTAGAATTACTGCAATGAGTGCAAATATTCCTAGACCGATTATCGTTTTTTTATTATTCATATTTATAGGTCTCTTAAATCAACAAAAAATTCTTCCGTAGCTTGTATGTCAACATTTTTATCGTCAACTGAAATCACTGAAATAAAGTAATTTCTATTAAGTGGGCATTCCATATTTTCATACTTAACTCTTATACTTGGATTCCCTCCTCTATCATACCTACCACATGTAGAAGTGTCCCAGGTTATTCTTTCAATGTGCCCCTCTTTTGATGGACCAAAGCTATAAAATGATACTAAGTACGATGTACCGTCAGTATCTTTGTAACCGATAAATGCAATAGTTTTTTCTGGGTTAAAATTTTCATGAGATATATCTATATTTATACTTGAGCACAGTGTATGTTGAGGTATTTGGTCTCTATCTTCGAGTGTCGTTGGTCTAGATTCACAGAAAGATCTGTTTGCAAGAGGCAGAGGTCCAACCGTTTTATTATCGAAGGTGTTTAGATTTATTTGTACCGAAGAATCTCCTTCGCTAAATCCTGTAGTAACTTCATAAGTTATAGGATCTGAAACAATTTCTATGTCTGCTGTAGTTGTTAGTACAGCATTAATTGAATAGGTCTTGTTTTCTACTTCTGTGAGTGGCCATATAACTTGGTATGGATATTCTATTCTTGGATTAGAAGGCGCAGGTAGTAAGTCTCCAGTTACGGTATCGTAAAAAGCCACACTTTTAATATTTGTATCAGTAATATTGTTTATAATTGTATTGAATGTTACTGAGTTATTACTACTAGAGTAGGCAGGTGCAGCCATGCTTATTGTTGGTTCAACAATTGATAAGCTTGTAAATGTTTGAAGTGATTTGTTGCAGACGATATTTGCTCCGTTAAAAGTAGTTGTATATCAGTTATGAACTTCATCGTATCTATTTACTAAAGCATTGCTACTATACAAAGGCATAGATGTGCTCATGAAGCTGTTTATTTGATTAGTATATTCGTTTAAATACTTTATTCTTTGGCTTATTTCTGAATCACTATAATCAAGGAATCCGTAATTTGTGTTATAGCTTTTAGTTATATAGTTAACTACTCTCTCTATACCATCATAGTTGCTTGAGAATCCTTCTGATGGCACGTATGAATTTAGATCATTGCTATCTATGAATTTACACATTGGGTTTACTGGATCTGGATCTGGTGTCGGGTCGGGGTCTGGTTGTGGTGAATAAGTTATTGGATTTATGTATGGTGGTGATATAAGACAGTCTCCAGCCATTTGATAACTTAAGAAATCGAGATCATAATGCCAATCCGGGAAGTTTGTTGTTGTTATTTCAGAACTAACCGTAAAAGATGAATTAGATTCTATCCCGTCAACCAGTTCATTTAATATTTCCACTGCTACATCTCCTGTGCTTCCTAGGCTCCCAGGCGATGTGTTGTATGCTATTGTTGAAAAGTTAAGCACTTGTACATAAGCGTCAAAGTTGCTTGAAAAATATAAAGGAGAAAAATAATCACCTTCGTATGTAGAATTTAAGTAAATGCATAGCGGAACATCTTCTACATTGATTGTAGAAGTATCTCCAACAGTGTAGTTTATTAAAATGTCTTCAGTATTAAGCATTATTGAGTTGTCGATACAGTTAATGTACAGCTTGTCTGTTGTTGAAAGTGAGTTACTTCCTTCTGTTGGAATATTCACCTTATATTCTGTACCTACAGATTGTTGAAAATAATATAAAGATGGAGGGTTATATTGTTCTAGAATATCTACAGGGTCGATCGGGTCCTTTATATTGGCTGCACATATTGTGTTAGTAGTTGGATTTACTACATTAATCTTGATCGTTGCTTGTTCATCAGTTATTTCAAATATGTGATTTGTTGAAGTTGGATCAACTAAAGTTACACTCTTTCCGATCTGAAGAACATTTTTTGTTAATGTTGAATTTGAAGAATCTAATGAGTTTAGAAGGTTTCCAGTTAAATTTTGTGTAGATCCGTTAAAAAAGCTGAAGAATATAACTCCAGACAAAGATCCGATAGCAAATATTGATAGTACTAATCTTTTACTTGGTCCCACGAAATAAGTTTAAATTTAGTTAGATTGAAGGGCTTTGATTAGTCTGTTTTTTGACTTTGTATAGCTGAAACTTTGATCTTTTACTTTCTTGGTTTTGGCTAAGTTATCAAATCCTTCTTTGATCGATTTATCATCGTACGGATCACAGTATACTCCGTTATTTTTGTAAAGCTGAGTAAATGGACTTGATTCACTTACTAATACTGGTCTACATAATTTTATAGTTTCAAGTACTGGTAATCCGAATCCTTCGTAGAGTGATAAGTAAGCCAAACCCGATGATTTTTTTATAAGATTTATTTTTTCTTTTTCATTTAACGTTCCTGTAAATTTTATATATTTGTTCTTTGAAAGCTCGATCTTTTTAAATATGTCTTCATGTTTACCTACTATGTAAAGTTTGTATTTCTTTTTCTGGGTTTTGTTGAACTTTAGAAACCCGTTAATAGTTCTTTCTAAGTTTTTTCTTTTGTTTAGAGTTGAAACAGTTACGAAATATTTTAGGGCTTTCGAGTTGTTTTTATCTGTGTACCAGTCTTTACTCAAAAATGGTTCTATGATTTTTATGTTGTGTTTGCCGAGTTCTGATAAGATCTCTGTCTTTGAGAATTTTGAATTTGTAATTACAGTCGATGCTTTATTATATATTTTTTTTGGATTAATAAGTTTGTACCAAAGTCTTGTTTTTAGCGAGAAATCTTTTTTTCGTTTTACGAATGCCATGTCATGTATGTATACAAATGACTGTATTTTTTTTGAGAGATTAAAAGGCCTTAGGTCTGGGCAGAAGTATTTATCTGTTTTAGTTTTAGTTAGTTTATCTATTCTAAGCCAAGGTGTTAGTGAGTGACATAGGTTTAAAAGTTTATTCGGAATTTTGGTGTGTATGTGCTTAGAGTTTTTTAGCCATGACTTTGGTGGAGAGTATTTTTTAATTGAGTTAGACCATAGTATTACTTTGAATTTTTTTGATTCAAGTATTGCTTCAATCCAGTTTTTTGACGAAATAGTTACTCCGTTATAGTTGTTGTTTTGGATTGGTCTAAGGTCGATAATCAATGTAGGCTTTTTCGACATATTCTTGGAGTTCTTTTTTAAATCTTTCAGATGAGAATTTTTGTGCATGTTTTTGAATTTGTTCCTGGTCCCATTCTTTTTTATCTGCTTTAGTAATTGCTTTGTTAATATCTTCAACGGTTTGTTTGTTGAAGAATATTCCAGTGGTGTTTGCTTTAACTGTTTCTTTTGCACCACCTTTATTAAATGCAATTACTGGACAACCAAAGTTTTGTGCTTCGATAGGAGTGATCCCAAAATCTTCACATTGTGGAAACAAGAACCCTCTAGCTTTTTTGTATAGGTTTTTGAGTACGTCTTCTTCAATGAATCCTAAAAAGTGTGTGTTTGGGTTAGTGTTCAGTTTTTTAAGTTCTTTTTCATGCTCTCCTGTTCCTGCTATATATAATGTCTTTTTTGTTTCGTTGAATGCTTCAATTATAAGGTCGAATTTTTTATAAGCTTTGAGTCTACCTGCTGCGAGATAGAAATCTTCTCGGACATTTTTTTTGAGGTCAGGAAATTCAAAAGAAACTCCTGGATAAATTGTGTCAGATTCTCGTTGGTAGTATTTTTGAATTTTTTCGCCAATGTAATCTGAGTTAGCAATGTATTTATCTACTCTTTCTGATGCAAGTTTGTCCCATAATCTTAGTTTGTGTAGGAATAGTTTCCCTCCTTTTTTTATAATGCTGCTTAATCCATGGTTGTTTATATAGTCATGGCTTTGGTCCCAAACATATCGCATAGGTGTATGGCAGTATGATATATGGAGAGTTTCTGGTTTGGTAATTACTCCTTTTGAACATGCAAAAGAAGAACTTAGAACAATGTCATACTTGCTCAAATCAAAGCTCTCAAATGCTTGAGGCATTAATGGTAGGTATAAGTAGTGTTTGTTTTTAGCAAAAGGTAGGTTTTGTAAAAATGATGTGTAGACTTTTGCTTTTTTGAATTGAGGCAGTTTATCTGGATTGTATATAGAAGTGTAAATGTCAGCGTTTGGGAAAGCTTCATACATATCTAGTATTACTCTTTCTGCTCCTCCTAGATTGGTGAGCCAGTCACATATTATTGCTATTTTTGGATGTTTCTTCATGAGAACATCCTAGCTCTTGTTTTTTTGTTTTTCTAGCTTATCTAAAGAATTAGATTTGAATAACTTTGCAACATTATTGTCAGGATCGCGTTTTAATAGTCTGTCTGCAATCTCGTTTACTAGGTTGTATTGTCCTCTATCGAATTGTGTTCCCATATATTCAAGTACTACGTCTATATCTTTTTTGTCCATTACTGATTTGTGTTTATCAGCAAGGATAAATACAAGGTTTACGCTTTTTCTTTTTAGAAGTGCAGTTAAAAATAAGAACATTAATCCAACTTGAATAATTACTGGGATTACTAATCCGAATTCAAGCATTATGTTAAATGCTCCATGCAGTATTATCGCTGCTCCAAGACCTAATGCAACCATTATTTTTCTATGTCTAATATAGTCTTTAGGTTTAACTTCTTTGCCTTGCCATTTTTTGAAATCTAAAAAGTCGTCGGTGAATTTAGATAGTCCGTAAAAGTATCCGAATATTCCTGAGAACATTATATGGGCACAGACTGTGAATGTTGATCTGAATAGGAATGGTGCGAAAAGTTCTTGTATACCAAAGTTCATCCAGATTCTTGAGAAGTAAAGTATGTTTTCTGAAAATGCAAAACCAAGAGCTGATAGAATACCAAACTTTATGGCGCTTGAAGTTGTTGTAATTAGTTCTGGATGTGTTCTGTCTATGTATTTTACTATGTAGAATTTTATCCATTCCTCCATTATACCTACAAAAGCATAAAGAATTAAAACCCATATGCTTAGATCTTTTAAGATGCCCACGAAATCCAAGTTTGGATTAGCGTTAATAATTGCCCTGTATCCAACTTGCATACCTAAAAGAGGTAGAACTGTGAGTGTTCCGCCTAAGAATACTAAGAAATATAGTTTTGAGTTTGGATCTTCTTTTTTCAGAAATACTAAGCTCCATATAATCGCAGGAACCGCTGCAAGAAATATACTTAATATTAATTCTATGCTCATTATGCAAGACTTTTAGCTTCTTCCATAGTTTGTGCCATTGGGATTACCTTGTCTAGTCCAACTACATTTAGCACATCTTTTATGTTGCTAGCAGCTTTTGCTATAACTACTTTGTTGCCGTGGGCAGAGATTTTGCTGTACCAGTCAGAAATATAACCTATTGATTTACTATTCATATAGCTTACTTTTTCTAGATCGATAATGAAGCTTGCATCTGTGTTTTCTTCAATTTTTGTGTAAACCTTTGGTGCAAAGTTATCAACGTTTGATTCGTCGAGTTGCCCTTCTACTGTTAGTACAACAATTTTTTTATTACTATCTTGAGATAAAAGGTCTGAAAAATTATATGCAATATCTGCCATATTAATTAGTTAGGATTATTTTTGTTGGGTCATTTGATTCTGTATCTTCTTTGAATTTTGGATCGTTCATGTTTTTTACGACTCTAACTCTAATACCACCATTTTCTCTGTCTGTAATTTCTAGTTTATCTGTCCATTCTTGTACGATGAAAGCAAGCCCACGACCTCTAATACCTATTTCGTTTATTTCTAGTTTTGCGTTGTTTTCAATTTTCTTAAGGATTTCTGCTGCAGGTAAACTTTCTGGGTTTGATCCATTGTCTTCTACTACTATTTCGATGTCTTGGTTTGGATGAGTAATAAACGTTATATATATAGAATCATCTTTACTCGATCCATGTTCAATAGCGTTATTACATATTTCGTCTACTACAGATTGGAACCTGTATGCCCATTGCTCTGAGAAATCAGTCATATTCCTAATCATAGAAAGCGTGAAGTCTCTTATGCCAGACATAAAGTATGCGTTTGTTGGCAATTCAATTTTAATTTCGATAGGTTTTTCGATTTCTTGTCTAGACATTTCTATATACTTAGTTGAGTTAATTCTATCATACTATTATACTATAATCGTGGCAATTTGACAAATACCATTTATTACTTTTTTGTCTAGTATATGAAGAAAAGCACAGTATCAATTGTTGGATTTGCCGTTATAACTATGTTTTTAGCCTTGAATACGGCATTTGCTGCTGAAGAAGGTGACAGGTTTAGTTTTGTCGATGTACCAACTAATCTCCAGCCATTTGATGATTTTTCTTTCACATTAGAAGCTTTAGATGCTGGAGGTGAAGTAGATGAATCATATATAGGTGAAGTACGTTTTTTTACAGATACTGATTTAAATGCTCTTTTCCCTGATGATTATGAGTTTCAACTAGATGATGCTGGTGTTAAAGAGTTTTCTAGCTCGTCATTTTTCAGTGAAGAAGGAGTACATGTGTTAGAAGTTGTAGATGTTGATAATGATGAACTCGTAGGAAGTGTAGAAATTACTGTTTCTTCAGATGGTGGCGGAGGCGAAAATGATTCTTTGACTGTTTTGTCGCCTACTTCTGGAGTATCTACTTCTAGTGTTATTACTTTTACTGGTACAACTGATCCAGGATTAGAAGTGAAGTTTTATATTGATGGAGAAATTTTAGATTCAGTAGATGCGAATGTTGACGGAGACTTTAGTTATTCTACGCCAATTTTATCTGATGGTACTTATGAATTTATTGTAGAGACTACAAATGCTGAGTCATCACCTATTACAGTTACAGTTAATACTCAAGGTGTAGAAGTTACTTCGGTTTCTTTTGATTCTCAGGAGTTCAGCGCAGGGTCTGTTAATGATATTACTGTTAATTTTGCTCAAGAAGTAACATCTGCAGCTGTAGATATAGATGGAGTAAGAAGTAATTTAACTCAGGTAGATACATTAGGACGTGTATTTTCTGGAAGTGTGACTTTGCCTGCCAGTGCTGGTACTTATTCTTTAGATGTAGTTGCTGATGGTGTTACTCTTTCTGATGTTGGTTCTTTAACCGTGACTGATCCTTTCTCTCTTGATGGAGGTCAAGGTAGTTCGGATATCACTTTTTTTGTTCCTTCTCAGGTTCAAAATGTACAAGGTACAACTTCAGATAGAAGAGTTAATTTAACTTGGACTGCAGCAACTGATAATACAGGGATTGATCGTTATGCTATTTTCTATGGAACAGTTCAGGGATCATTAACTTCAAGAGTTGATACTACTGATGCGAATACTTCTTGGTATGTGCCTAATTTAGAGAATGGTCAGACATATTATTTCCAAGTTTATGGTATTGATACTGAAGGAAATATTGGTGATCAAGGAAGTACATTAGTTTCAGCTGTTCCAGGAGTTGATGGAGTAACTACTCTTCATGGAGCCAGTAGCGATCAATATCAAGTGGATCAAACTTCTGAGACCGGACCAGGCGATATGGTTTTCTTAATTTTGGGGTCATTAATGTTGGGTTACTTTGTGAATAGGAAAGTGGGTAGTGATTAGTTGTTGGTAATTAGTAGTTGGTAATTGGTAATTGGTTATTTGCTGCGGGCGAATGTTTTTGCTTTTTTGAGTAGTTTTAGTCCGCTGTTACCAAGTAGTGTTGTTACCTCTTTGTCTGTGAATAATGAGAATTGGTAGATTGTGTTTATTCCGTACATATTAAGTGCTTTTGGGGTGTGTCTGCCTATCCCCGGTAGCATGTTTATAGAAGAATATGCATTTATTCTTTGTATTGGTGTTATTGTTAAGTTCATTTTGTTGGGGTTAGAGTATTATTAATATAGGTGAGTACTCACTCACCGTCAATAACTTTTTAATAAAAATTAATAGTTGGAATAGACAGTTTTGCGAGTTATTATGAAATTGAATTTATGTTTGAATATGACTTATAGAAGAGAAAAAGATGCACTTGGTGAAGTGCAAGTGCCGAAAGATGTTTATTATGGATCGTTTACTAAAAGGGCCTTAGATAACTTTAATTTATCAACGCAAAGGGCTTCTGATTATTTTCGTAAAGCGATTGGTTCTGTTAAAAAATCTGCATGTCTTGCAAACACAGAAATGGGATTAATTTCTAAAGAAAATTCTAAAGCAATTCTGACTGCTTTAGATGAATTTATTGAGGGAAGATTTAGTAATGAATACAACTTAGATATATTCCAGGCTGGAGCTGGTACTCCATTTAATATGAACTGTAATGAAATAGTAGCAAATAGAGCTAATGAACTTTTGGGTGCAGAGAAAGGAACATATAAGTATGTGCATCCCAATAATCATGTAAATATGGGGCAATCTTCTAATGATACTATTCCTACTGCGATTCGTATTGCTAATCTGTGGTATTTTGAAAGAGAGTTAAAGCCTGCTCTGATGCAGCTTATTAATTCTTTGAGATCTAAAGCTAAAGACGGTGCTGGTGTTTTGAAAGTTGGTCGAACTCATATGCAAGATGCTGTTCCTATGACTTTTGAGCAAGAGTTTAATGCTATGGCTAGAATGCTCGAGAAGTCGTTAGATTTTGCTGCTTATTGTTCAAAGAGCATGCATGAGCTGGGTTTAGGGGGAACCGCTATTGGTAGTGGTATAACTACGCCGCCTGAGTATAAGGATTTAGTTGTAAAGCATTTAAGGGAAGTTACAGGGCTTGAAGATTTGTATATATCTGAAGATACAATTGAAATGACTCAAAGTTGTGATGCCTTAGGGATCTTTTCTTCAGGTCTACGAGCGATTGCGAATGATTGGATTAAAATTTGTGGTGACTTGAAAATCCTTAATATGGGGCCTCTAACAGGTGTAAGTGAGATTGAGTTGCCTGAGGTTGAGCCTGGGTCTTCGATTATGCCTGGTAAAGTTAATCCAAGTGTAGTCGAGGCTGTCAGGTTGTTGGTAATGATCATGCTATACAGCTGGGAGTGCAAAGTGGTCAGCTTCAGTTGAATGTAATGACTCCTATGATCTTGTTTAATTTAGAGTTTTCACAGACTTTGCTTAAGAATACAGCAGATATGTTTAGGGTGGATTGTATTGATGGGCTAATTATTAAGAAGGAAAGAACTAAGGAGTTACTAGAGGGTAGTTTGGCTTTTGCTACTGCATTGGTTCCTTATCTTGGGTATCAGGTTGTGGCTGAGCTTGTTAATGAAGGTCTTGATGAAGGTAAAACTATAAAAGATATGGTTCTTAAATATGACTTGATGACTGCTTCTCAGCTTGATAGAGTGCTCGACCCTTCTACGGTTACTGAGCCTGCTGTGATTGATACCGAATTGAGGGATCAAATATGTATTTCAGAAAATTACATAAACTATAGATCTAAGATTGGTAAATAATGAATATAAACAAAAGAAAAAAAGAACATTTAGAAATTGTATCGCAAGATGCAAGTGACTTAAGTATTGGTGGTAATGCCTTTTCTTCTTTGAAATTGAATTATATGTCTTTACCCGAGGTAGATTTGTCTAAGGTTTCTTCGGAAACTGAGTTTTTAGGTAAGACTTTGTCTTTCCCTTTTTATATAAGTCCAATGACTGGGGGTGCTGATGAGGCTAAAAGTGTGAATGAAATATTGGCGGTTGCAGCAAATCAGACTGGAGTTGGTATGGGACTTGGTTCTATGCGAGCATATTTAGAAGATGAATCTTTGTTTGATACTTTTAATGTTCGTGATTTGGCGGCTCAAGTTCCTTTAATTGGTAATATTGGTTTGGTTCAAATGAATTACGGGGTATCAATTGACGATATTAAGCGATTGATAGATTTGTTTGGATTAGATGCTATGAGTGTTCACTTGAATCCTTTACAAGAAGCATTACAGCCTGAAGGTGATGTTAGCTTTGTTGGTTTACTTGATAAGCTGCAGTCTTTGATTAAGGCTTTAGATGTTCCGGTGATTGTGAAGGATGTTGGTATGGGGATTTCTTCGGATGTAATGAGTGATCTTGTTGAAGTTGGTGCTGAGTATGTAGATGTTTCAGGTCATGGTGGTACTTCATGGTCATATATTGAAGGTCAAAGAGGTAGCATGAGTTTGGCTGATCCTTTTGTAGAAGAAGGTTTCAATACTGTTGATTTGCTTTTTGATAACGTTCTTGAATTTCCAGAGGTTTCGTTTATTTCAGGTGGTGGTCTTAGATCTGGGGTTGATGTCTTTAAGTCTGTTGCACTTGGTGCAGTGGTCGGTAATTCAGCTAGACCTTTTGCTTTGGCTGCTATGAAGAGCTTAGAAGATGTAGTGAATTTGATAGAAGAATGGAAAAAACAGTTTCAGATTTCTATGTTTGTTACAGGTGTGAGTGAAATTGATTCTGTAGTTGGGAATAGATCTTTATTGCAGAAGAAAAATGTCTAAGGCGCACGGTAAAATTATTTGGGGTGGTGAGCATGCTTGCTTGTACGGTTGCCCTGCTATTGTTTCTGATATTCCTTTATATTTAGAAGTTAATGATGGGGATCTTAATTTTCTAGATGTAGATTTTGTTGCCGAGTACTTAGGTGTTGAATCGTGTGGAGTTAGTATCGGAGGTGATCTACCTATGGGAGTTGGTCTTGGTTATTCTTCTGCTTTGGTTGCTGCACTATATGATTTTTTTGTAGAGAGAAATGGTCTTGAAGGAACTCTTGAAGATAAGCTTAAATGTATTAATGAGTTTGAGGCTTTTGCTAGTGGTGTTGATGCTTTTGGTGTGACTCACGAAGGTACATATTTTTGGGCTAAAGAAGAAGTGCAGAAACTTGATGATGTCTTCTTTGATTTTTTTGTTGTGAATACATGCTGTGAAGATGTTAGTTCTGAAATGGTTAAAAGTGTTGAAATGGTAGATGGATTTGAAAGTTGTGTGAATGATTTTAAAAGTTCTTGGTATCAACAAGATATTGGAGGTATTGCTAGTGCAGTAGTTGAGTGTCAGTCTTTGCTAGAGCAAATTGGTGCTGTAGATGACAAAGCAAATGAGTTTATATCTTGGCTTGGTCATGAGGGGATTGCTGCCAAGGTCACTGGTGCCGGTGGAAAAACAAATGGTAGTGGAGCGGTTGTTGGTATAGGTAGATTGACTGATGAACAGAGATCTACAATTGAAAATGATTTTGAATTTGAGATTTTATATGAAGCTTAGTTTTAAAGTTAAATCACCTGCTAATATTGCTTTGATTAAATATTGGGGTAGGAATGATGAAGATACAGTTATGCCAAATAATACATCTATTTCTTTGAATTTATCTGATGCATTTACTACTTCTGAGTTTTTTTATGGTGATTTTTCGGCTGATAGTTACGAATTTGATGGAGATACAGATATGGCTTTGAAGCATATTGTGAGAGTCCGTGATTTTTTTATGAAGCGTGGTACTTTGTTGCCTTTTGTTGAAGTTAAGTCTGAGAATAGTTTTCCTACTGCTTGTGGGATTGCATCATCTGCTAGTTCTATGTCGGCTTTGACTTTTGGCCTTTTTGAATTAGCTAGAAGGTTTGGTGGAAAGTTTGAAAACTCTGATTTAGTCGAGATGACTCGATTGAGTGGATCAGCTTCTGCTGTTAGGTCCCTTGGTAAAGGTATTGTCGTATATGATCCAGATAGGCCGAGTGAGTTTGAGCAGAATGAATTAAATATGGATTTGGTAGATGTGGTTTGTTTGGTTGATTCGAGTGAGAAAAAGGTTTCTTCATATTCTGGGCATTTGAGTGCTTTGTCTTCTTACTTGTATGAAGATCGGATTCAAAATATTGATTATAGAGCTAAGAGATTACTAGCTTCTGTTGATGCTAATGATTTTTATTCGTTTGGTGAGGTTGTAGAGGAAGAGGCAATTTCTTTTTTGTTGAATCACTATACTACTGATAAGAGAATGCAGTATTTATATGACAAAAGTTTAGAGCTTATTTATATGGTTAAGTCTCAGGGGGTAAATGCATATTTTACGTTTGATGCTGGATGTAATCCTCATTTTATTATGCAGCGAGAAGATGTTGAGGGTCTCAACTTTGGTTGTGAGGTGATTGTTAATGAGCTGAATGGTGCAATTGAAATTCTGTAAAGTCTTTAGAGTTTTAATTCTGAATATTTGATATAATTTGCATGCTTTATAGACTTATATGTTTTTTCTGAAATATTTGTTCTTGAGGATTTTTAGGCCAAATGCATTGGTGACTTTGGAATATTCCCTTTATAGAATGTTGAATAAAGAGCGAAAGAGAAATGGACTGTGGCCATTATTTTATCAGTATGATTTAAGAAAAGTTGCTCGTAAACATAGCTACGATATGGCTGATAAGGATTATTTTGCTCATGAAAGTTTAGATCGAAAATCTCCTAAAGATAGGTTCGAGCTTGGTAATGTTTCTGAGGTTGTTTCTGGTGAAAATCTTGCAAAGGTACGTGGTCATTCAAATCCAGTTAAGACTTCACATATTGGGTTGATGAATAGTAAAGGGCATAGAGAGAATATCCTTTCGAAAAGTTATAATTGCGTAGGGATTGGTTGTGCAGTCTCTGACAATAAGACTTATTATTTTACGCAAAATTTTTCGCATAGAGTTTTGACTGTTAAGCCTTTGCCTTCTAAAGTTCGTATAAGAAATACTGTTAAGGTTAAAGGTAGGGTTCTAGATAGATCTATTAGACAGGTTTTACTAATGGTTAAAGACAAATACGACAATGAAATTGTGAATGAATATGTTGATGTTGAGTATGGTCATATTTTTAGTTTTGAGGTACATATGCAAAAACGTGGTGAATATGAGTTCTCAATTTTTGCTGGATTAAATAGTCTTAAGCTTAGAAATCGATTTACTATTCAAAAAAAAGGCCTCATATGGTAGGCTCAAGTGCCTTTAATTAGACCACCATGGCAGATCAGAAGATTTATGAATTGGAGGATGCAATGACTCCTATTGAAGCTTTGAAAAAGCGAAGAGATATGATCGATTTTAGTGGTGATTTAGTTGATATGAATTATCTTGGGATTGAGAATGGCATTGGGGCTTTGCCTTATCCTGTTGGAATAGCTGGTCCAATTGATGATGTTTATGTTCCATTAGCAACTACAGAATCTGCTTTGGTTGCCTCTGTGAATCGTGGGCTGAAGTATATGAGTGGTTATGAGGTAGATCTTGAGATTGAAGATAATGGCATAACACGTGCACCTGCTTTTAAGTTTGAAACTGAAGATGATGCAATAAAGTTTATTGAATTTATCGAGTGTTCTTATGATGAGATAAAAGCAGTGTTTGATTCAGGTCATTTGACTATGACTGATTTGCAGGTTGTTCAAGGAGGTGTTCATGTATATTTACGATTTATTGCTGATAGTAGTGAAGCCATGGGAATGAATATGATTACAATTGCTGTAGATAGAGTTTTGAATGAATTCATCATAAGCAAGTCGCCTGTTGAAATTGTTGATTTTGTTCTTAGCTCGAATTATTGCTCTGATAAAAAAGTTTCGATGCTAAATATTGAATCTGGTCGTGGTTATAAAGTTTCTGTCAGTGTTAGGGTCCCTAACCCAGGGCTTGATTTAGATAGAGTTAAGAATGTTTATGAGATGAAATATGTAATTGGATCTAAGCTTGCTGGATGCGTAACAAGTAATGGTCATGTTTCGAATATTATTGCTGCGTTATTTTTAGCATTTGGTCAGGATTTAGGTCATGTACCTGATTCGTCGCAGGCTGAGTTTGGATTAGATATTGTTGAAGATGATTTAGTTTTTACTTTAGAGATACATAATTTGATTGTTGGTTATAAAGGTGGTGGTACTGATCAAAATTATGTTCAGCAGTTTTTTCAATTTTGTAAGATAGGTTCGAAATCTGAATTGGCTGAATTGATTGCTAAGGTTTGTTTGGCTGGGGAGATTTCACTTTTTATTTCTCTTGTTGAAGGTACACTTGCAGAGTCTCATGATCGTTTAAGAAATAGAAAATGAAGTCTGGAATAGCAAATATTGGGTTTAATGTTCCGTGTGGTTCAATGGTTGATCAAGATACTTACACTTTAGCAATTGAGGCTTGCGAAGATGCTTTAGTTGGAATAGATAGGTCAAAGATTGGTGCATGTTATTTTGGGACTGAAACGAAGCCTTATGCAGTTAAGAGTACTGCTTCTATGTTAGCTTCAACTTTAAGATTGAATGAGGCTGTTTTTGCTGCTGATATGGAATTTGCTTGTAAAGCTGGTACTTCTGCTTTGCAGGTAGTTTCTGCATTAGTAGAATCGGGTAAGATCGAAAGTGGTTTAGCTGTTGGGTCTGATATTGCTGAGGCAGAAACTGGTGATGTCTTGTCTTCATCGGTTGGTGCTGGAGCTGTTGGAGTAGTTGTTTCAAATGATAACTATTTTTGTGAAATCGTTGATTACGTTAGTTTAGCTGATGATGTATCTGATTTTTGGCGAGCACAAGATTCCCCTACTCCTGTTCATGAAGGAAGGTTCACAGGCGAAGGTGGTTATTTAAAGTATGTAGTTAAAGCGTACAATTTGTTGAAAGAAAAAGTTGCTTTTGAGGATTCTGAAATTGATCATTTAGTACTGCATATGCCGAATGCTAAGTTCCCATTCAAGGTAGTAGATTTGTTGGGGCTAGATAAGTCTTTGCTTGAGTATTCGTTTGTGTTCCCTAAATATAAAAATTGTTTTTCTGCTTGTAGCTTGATGGGGCTTAGAGCTGTTTTAGAAAAGGCTGAGCCAAATCAAAATATTGTTATGATTAGTTATGGTTCAGGAGCCGGTTCTGATGCATTTATGTTAAAAACAAACGATCGAGTTAAAGAGTTTCAGTCTAATCTAACAAAGAGAATATGGTAGTAATTACAGATAGCTACATTTCGAAGTTTGGTGAATTTTACGATAAAGACCTTGTTGATTTATCTGAAGAAGCAATAAATGGTTTAGAAATAAATCTCGACAATATTGATGCTGTTTTTGTTGGGAATATGATGGGTTCAAAGCTTTATAATATGAATCAGCTTGGTGTTGCAGTTAGAGATAGAGTTCAAATGGATGTTCCTTTCTTTAATTACACTCTTGCATGCGCTTCTGGTGGTATGGCTTTTTATAGAGCCTTTAAGTCTGTTGAATCTGGTGAGTTTGATAAGGTGATTGTGCTTGGTGTTGAGAAAATGACTGACTTCAGTTCTTGTGAAATTACTGAGGCTTTAATGGGTGCTTCTGATTTTGAAAATGAGTATTTGTTTGGTCTTACTTTTGCTGCATTGTATGGCTTAATGGCATCTAGATATTTGCACGAGTATAAAAAAGATCTGATGCTTTTAGATAAGATTTCAATGAAAGCACATTCTTATGCCTTATCTAATTCTAATGCACAGTTTCATAGAGAGTTAAAGGATTCAGATTTTGAGAAAAGTGTGATGGTTTCACGGCCACTAAAGTTGTTGCATTGTTCCCCTTTTACTGATGGTGTTTCTGCTGTTGTTATCTCAAAAGAAGGCGAAGGTGTAGAAGTTGTTGATGTGCAAATGGCACAAGATTCATTGGCCCTAAAGGATAGAGACTCTATTATTTCAATAAATTCTACGAATGTTGCAGCTAATAAACTTTATAAGGCTACAGGTATTGATGCTTCAATGATTGATATGTTTGAAATACATGATTGTTTCTCAATTGCCGAGGCGATGATTTATGAAGACCTACGTTTAAGTGAACGAGGTCAAGGTATCGATGATGCTGCTGAAGATAAGTTTAATGTTAATATTTCTGGAGGACTCAAGGCATGTGGTCACCCTGTAGGTGCAACAGGTGTTAAGCAAATTGCCTACTTATTTGAAAATATGAAAAATGATAGTTATGGACTTGCTCAAAATATGGCGGGCACAGGTAATACTAGTTTTGTAACTTTACTTAAAAAATAATGATTTCAGGACAACTACTTACAAGATTGGCGAAAAAGTTTAGAGACCTAATTGGTCGAGATGGAGTTGTATACGCCTTAAGTTCAGTTACTGCTACACCAAAAAGTTATAGGGATCCATACGATGTATGTATTGTTCGATTTGATAATGGCGAATTTGGTTCTTACCAGGTTGCAAAGGGTGATTTGTTAGAAATTGGAGATCAGGTTAGAATAGTCTTAAGATTCGGTTTTCAAAGTGAAAGAGGTCTTAGATTTTATTTGCCTAAAGTTGTTAAGAATAATGAGTTACGTAGTTAAGATTGGTGGCAGCATTGCTACCAATAAAAGTAATCCTAAAAAACCTGTTATAGAAGTTGATCGGTTGAAAGAATGCTTACTTGATTTATCGAAAGAAAAAGTTAGTGCTCTTGTATTTGGTGTTGGTTCTTTTGGTCATGACAAAGCCTTAGCTTTAGGTCTTAAAGAAGAAGGGTCTGAAGTTGAATATAAGAAGGCTGAAAAGTTCATTGAAGGCTTGGAGTCTTATTATCAGCAAGTTATGGATCTGGTGAACGTGTTTTTCCCTGATGCTGAATATAAAAGAATTAGTACTTGGTCAGATTTTAAAAATGCGGATACAAAGGGTTTACCAGTTTATTTTGGTAGTGTAGTTGATAAAGATGGTATGGCTACAATTTTGTCTGGCGACTCTATTGTGGCTAAAATTGCCAAAACTCAAGATATCGTTTTTTATTCTGATGTTTTCGGGGTTACGTTAAAAGATGGTAGTGTTTTGGCTGAATTTCATATGAGCGAGATTGATCAAGTAATTGATAATGCTGTGAAAGAAGTAGTTGATGATGCAACAGGTGGTATGATCGGTAAACTTGAGAAGTTAAAGAACTTAGGGTTTAAAAATTCCGTAGTTTTCCGTAATATTGACCAGAATTAACAAAAACTATGGGAGAAAAAATTATAGAAATGCTGGTTGTGTTTGTAACAGTTTCTAAAAATTTGTTTGTATGGT
>JAUHYY010000005.1 GCA_030426295.1 bacterium | reverse complement strand
ATGAAGCTGAAGTAGTTGAAGAAGATAAAGATCTGCAAGAGCTGACTAGTTTAGATAATCTTGAGATGGATGCTGATAAAGAAGCTGATGCAGAACTTAAAGTTGAGCTTGGTGAAGGTCTTGATAAGGAAATGAAAGCTGAACTTAATGAAGAACCTGCAAAACCTGTTATTGAAATGGTTGATACACCTGCAAAAGAAGTTGCTGCTGATTTGCCTGCTGAAACTCCTGAAGTTGAAATGCCTGCTATTGAAGAACCGATTGCTATGGAAACACCAGTTGAGCCTTTAGTTTCTCAAGAACCTGTTGTGGAACAACCTGCTGAAGAAATGCAACCAAGTGGCATTGATCTAGCACAAATTGAAGAGCCTGCGGCTGCACCTGTAGCTGAAGAAGTATCTGAGCCAGCTATGCATGAAATTCCACCTGTTATGGATTCACCTGTAGAGTTTGACCAAGAAGAAGCTGCTCCAGCTATGGAACTACCTTCAGAGCAAGTGGCTAGTAATGAGGAGTCTCAAGAATCTGTAGCTGATGCTCCAGAAGTAGTTGCACCGGCAGCTCCTCAAGAACCTGTTGTAGAACAAACTGCTGAAACTCCTCAAGCTCAAAACACGGAACCTATTGTTCCGCCTGTACCTCCTGTGCCACCTACTGAAAATAATAATGATATTCAGGGTGTTGGGTAAAGTTTTGAACTTTGAAACTAAATTTAAAAGACTCGTACTGAGTTTTAGAGAAACTTTTTAATCTAAGATGTAGTTGGGTATACTGATACAGAGTTGCGTGATCCATAACCACGCTCTTTTACAGTAGCGCCACTTTCTCTTAGATTAGAGTACCATGTACCAAATGTGTCTAACTGTCCCATGGCACTATCAACAAGTCTATGACAGCTAGTACAGACCGATTCTACTTCAATTTCTTGTATACCTTCTTGGTCGGCTTGTCTTGCAGCAATAAGAGGCACATCGAAACCTATACCTTCATTTGCTGATCTTGGTAGATTTTTAACGGGCCTCACAACGTCAATGCCATAAGCTTGTTTTAGCCTTTCAGCGCGTGCCGCGTTTTGTGTAGCGTAATTAGGATTATTTAATCCATAGCAACAAGCCTGTGCAGCTTCACCAACTCTAAAGTAAAGTTCAGAGGGATGAAAACCTTGGCTAACAAAATATCCGATAGCATTTGTCACGATTGAGCTACCATCACGATTATCTACATTATCAAACCCCCCGTGCATAACAGCCATTTCTCCATTAGGGGCGAGTATTTCTATAGTCCCACAATCAGCATTCATAATAGTAATTGCTGCGCTTATCGCAGTTTCACCGTTTAGATCAATTATCACGCCATCAGATGCTTCCGGAGTACGGTAAAACCCATCGATCTGCATCATTTCTCCGCCTTTCATACCTTCTCCAACCACTAAATCATCGAGTGATCTTAGAGGAGTCACCTTTGTATTAAAAGCTAGTCTTGGAGCAACAATTAGTTTCTGTCCTGCCATAATACGAAGTTTGTCTATTTTTGAAGAAAAGGCAGGGTCTTTAGGGTGAACTACGCCAAATTCTGTACCGGTGTGTAATACTGAGGCTCTTCCTTCAAATATCGATTTTGTTTCCATAGAAGTATTTTAAAAACAGTACGCAATTAAAATGCATCCAAAAGCTTTTGTCAAGTGGTGGACCCGGTTGGATTTGAACCAACGACCAATCGGTTATGAGCCGACTGCTCTAACCCCTGAGCTACGGGTCCATGTAATTTGGAATTCGAACCGAATTATATTGAATTTTCGCTGATTAAGAAAGGAGAATTTAGTACCTTTTGCCTGCGATAGGTCCGTCTACTTGAATTGTAATTAAGACATCTTCTATGCATTTATCGCTCACTATGTCTCTGATAGCATTAAGAAATTCTTCTCTTTCAGTGGATCCTTCTACCATTATCTTTTCAGCAAGGTCCTCAGGGAATTTCATTCCTAATTTACATTTTACAGCAATCACTGACCATAGTTTCCCCTCTTTTTTTTGCCCCTCAAATTCAATTTTGAGAGCACTTCTTAGTTCCCTTACTTTTTCAGCCATCGTAGGTTCTTTTATTAGTTCCAGCCTTGGTTCAGGTGAGTTAACAGGTATGCCTTCAAAGTCAGGGCTATTTAATGTAAAGCTTATCCTTACGCGAGCTCCCATATATATATCATTGACCTCGACAGTCACATCGTGTCTGTCGATTAACTCACCAACTGTTAAACCTAGGACCTCTTGAGGAATCTGAGGGGTGTCTGGTTGAGCTACTCTGCCTCCTGTTTGTATATCGGTTCTAAATTCGGCTGTTTCTTGTGGTCCTTTTGGTTTCATTTGTATCAGTTAGTTATTCTTATTCTTACGATATTTCGTGAGAAGTCAACTTTGTACGGCGAAGTTTGGTTGTAAGGCAGCCATTTTTATGACCTTGTAAATATTTTTGGTTGTGGGATAATGTTTGCAAATTGATATCGAATTATGGGATACGTTCAATACTTTCTATTATTTCTTGTAGTGCTTGGTACAGTTCTTTATGTGCATACTGCTTTTAGTAATAGTAAAAAAGTTACTGTTAGTTTCTTTGGATCTAACAAGAAAATTTCGCTCACATCTTTAGTACTCATCTGTTTTGCAGATGGAGTTGTTCTTGGTTTTATACTTGGATACCTAGTGTTTAGGTATTTTATTTAGGCTCCCAGCCTTTAACATCTAAACCATTTCTGGCTGCATCTATTTCTGCTTTTTGTTTGCTGGTTCCTTCTCCTTCGGCAATTAGTTCTTCGGCTATGTAAACTCCCATAACGAAGCTTTTGCTATGGTCTGGACCACTGTCGCTGATCAGTTTGTATTCTGGTGTAACACCGTCGTGTTCCTGTGCCATTTCTTGAAAGAAAGTCTTTGGATCAACATGAAGCGCGTTTTCTACAATCTCATCGAGGTGAGTTAAAATGTTTTCTTTAATGAATCTTTCAGCTTCTGTGTAGCCTTGATCAAGATATATGGCTCCAATGAATGCTTCGCATAGGTTTGCAAGAATATAGCTTTTTTCTCGGCCACCTGAGTTTTCTTCTCCTTTAGATAAGAGTAGGTATTCGCCAAGCCCAAGCTCTAATGATACTTTTGCGAGTGTTTTTCCTCTAACTAAAGCTGATCTAAGAGCTGTTAGTTCACCTTCTGGTTTGTTTGGGTATTTGTTAAAAAGTTCTTCAGTTACTACTAATTCTAATACTGCATCACCGAGGAACTCGAGTCTCTCGTTATCGTTTTCGATGGATGGGTTTTCGTTTACGTAGGATCTATGAATAAAAGCTCTGCTGTATACTTCTTCATCTTTGATTTGTATACCAAGCTGAGTTTGTAGTTTTTCGAAATCAATCATTTTATTTCTTTTTTAGGTTATCTTTACCTATTTTATCATGTGCTATGTTTGAAAGCACTCCATTTACGAATTTTGAAGTGTTTGTGTCTCCGTATTCTTTTGCTAGCTCTACTGCTTCATTGATAGCAACTAGAGGTGGTACGTCTTCACTGTAAAGCAACTCATAAATACCGATCTGCATGATGTGTAGATCTACTTTTGCGATCTTTTCTAGAGGCCATTCTGGAGCGTAGGTTCTGATGATATCGTTAATTTCTTCTTCTTTTTCTGAAACTCCATCGAAAAGTTTCTTTGCAAAATCTGTTTCGGGTAGTTCTTTACCGAATTCCGAGATTACGTCTTCAAAAGCTTGTTCTAGTGAAATATCCTCTTCACCTCTGAATCGTTGGTAGAAGATAGTTTTTAGAACCAGTTCACGGGAAAGATGTCTGAAGCTTCCCATTAAAATTATGCTTTAATTGTTGTGATTTTGTCGATTTCCTTAGATTTGTCTAAGATTTGTTTTCCGTTGTATTTACCACATTCTTTACATACATGGTGATTTAGCTTTGCAGCACCACAATCAGCACATGTACCAAGACTAAGTCTTTTCTTAAGTCTTCTTACTTGTTCTTTTAGGTACGCAGAATGTCTTCTACGAGATCTTGATTTTGATGTTTTCTTCTTTGGTACAGCCATTTTTGTGTTTTGTATTTAAAGCTTTAGGATTCTACTAAAAATTTGCTTAAATGCAAGTGTTTTTAGTCATTTAATAGATTTTTTAGGTCGGCAAAGGCTTTTGTAGTGCCTGGAGCCTGATCTTGTTTAAGTTCTACGTGTGTTTTTTCGCCTTCTGGAGAGACAATCACGGTTGGTAGTCCTAAGAAAACTGCTTCTCTAACCATGTCTTCTAAGTCTACTTCAAAGGTTTTGTTGTCGATTTGGTCGAATTCTTCATTTTCTTCAAGGTCATCAGGTCTTTGTAAGTAAAATTGTCTTTCTGCAGAGTACAGTTCTGACTCTAAAGTGAACTCTTTAAGGGTTTTTACACAAGTTGCTATTCCTTTAATTGTGTCTGGATCTACAGAAACTGCTATTCCTTTATCGATTTTGTACCCAGTTAAGAAGATTTTTTGGTCTTTTTCTAAATGAAACTCTTCGTCTTCGAATACTGGTAAATCCAGCTCGTATTCTTTCTTAGTGCCAGGTTCGCTTCTGAAAAGCTCTCCAACGTTTATTTTTAGGGTCATAACTGTGGTTTTATAGGTCTTTTTATGTTATAATGGTTAGATAGAATTTTATCAACTCATAATGAGTGGTATTGAAGGACAACCAAGTATAGACCAAGTTGATGCACAAGCTGCTGCGCCTGTTGAGGCGGCTCCTTTGTCTCCTGAAGAACAACGGGAACAAGAAGAGCGTCAAAGAATTGAGGCTGAGGCAAGACAAGCACGTGAAGCAGCTGAAGAAGCTGAGCGAGCTGTAGAAAATCCTGATGGAGTTGCTGATGCTGCTCTTGCTCAGGTTGATGATGAGCCAGCTAGAACTGTAGACAATGTCTCCTCTACTCCTGCTACTCCACAAACAGATGCTGAAAGAGCTGAGCAATCTGTGGCTCGGGATAGCTTTGATGAGTCTGAAATGCGGTCTTATGCAGAATTTAGAACTGAATTACTAAGAGCTTCTGCAGATGAGCCACTTGATGCTGATGATATTGAAAGACGAATTAATGAATCTGGTCTTGATATAGTTATGGTTGATGAACTTATGCATGGTGTCGAGCTTTATCGAGAAAATGGTAGAGTTGATGAATCTGAAATCCAAGATGCTACTGATTTAGATACTGGACTTGATGGTCCTCAGGAAGAGACTGAAGATCTTGGAGAAGCTTTTAGAGATATTGCTGAAAACTTTGTTAATTTAGGTGTAGGCACAACAGGAGCTGCATCTGATCTTGCTCGAGAGCTTGTTAGAACCTTGAGAACAGGACGAATTGATACTGACGCATTTACTGCAATTGCAGCTAGATTTGGGGAAGCAGTTGGTATTGATATGACTACGCCTGAGGTCCAAGACGAAAAAGAAGACAATATTAAACTTGATAACGATACTTCACTTAGAGACTTGTTTCCGTCCCTACCAAGGGATGATATACCTTATACGCGAGAAGATGGTTCAAATGTTGTTGAGTTCCATTTAGAAGGTATTGATAATAAAGGTGACATGCCTAATTTAGTTCGAATGACAGTTTCTGACCCGGCAATGTTAGATAACTCTTCGCTCGAAAATGATTCAGTGAATCCACGTCAAGATTTATTCCCTAGTCTGAGTGAAGATGCAACTGTTCTATTTGAATTTCAAACTGCTAGCGGTGGATGGGAGTCTGTGTCAGACAACCTGATTGCAGATGATTATGAAGTAGAGGAAGAAAGTTGATGGATAAGAGCTAATAGCTATTAAAATCCTCGTTTGATTCTTCTGAACGTTTCGACTAAAAAGTTAAACCAGTACTTTGGGGTAACTGGTAAATCTAGAGCAGGTATTAGATCTTTCTGGAATCCGTTGAAGCCTTTTTTAAAATGAGTGATTCCATAGAAAGGGTGCTTCTTTTGGCCTTCTGGCGCTATGCCCCAGAAGTTGTAATATTTTAGTCCGCGCTTTTTCGCCTCTTTGATTGCAGCCCATTGAATAGCGTATGAGGCAGGTACTTTTGGTTTAAGCATGTTTGATGCTCCATGCTTGTAAACTGCAGTGTTTCCGTGGAAGAAAACTATTGCGGCTGCTAGTAGGTCGCCTTCATGGTGAGCAAGGTAGATTCTTACTGAATCTGACTCAAGAAAAGTTTTGAATTCTGTTTCTAAGTATTTGAGAGAGAAAGGTACGAAGTTGTGGCGCTTGGCAGTTGTTACGAGCAGTTGATGTATTTTTTTAACGTCTTCTATATTTTTACTTGAAGTAATTTTCACGCCATCTCTATCTGCTCGTCTGATTAGATTACGATGGTTTTGTTTCATGTTTTTCATGATGTTTTCTTCTGTATCATTCAGTTCTAAGATCCATGTTGTTTCAGCAATCATGTGCATTGGTGACTTTTTGAATCCTGCTGATTTTAAGTTAGTGATGTACTCGGATGTTTCATCTTCGAACGGTGAGATTCTTATGAAGTCCATTTTTTTCTGTTTTGCTATTTTCTTGATTTCATTTGTGAATTTTTGGATTTGTTCTTTGTCTTTGTAATCAAGAATTGGTGAATAGGGGGCATACATAAAACGTCCTCGTCTTGCATTTATCGTTAAGAACATAGCACCACCTATGATTTTGTTATTTTCATAAATTCCAATGGTAATGTAGTCATCCCCCATTGCCTGGTTGAATTGACCGTATTTTGTTGATTGGACATAAATGAAAGGGTCTTGGGATTCGAGGAATGATTCCCATTCGTTATTGTCTTTGATTTGTTTAATTTCCATAAAAGGTTTTGATGAGTTGTGTTATTTTCTCTGCTTTCTTAGGTGTTATCTGGCGATCAGTTGGCAGATTGATTATTGTAAGAGCTGTTTTTTCTGCATTTTTACACCCGCCTTTATATTTTGTTGCTCGTAAATCTATTGAACTAGGTACAATAACTGAGCCCATCCATTCTGCGCCTAACATTATGTGGTGTTTCTTCATGAATGCAAAGAGCTTTTCTGGATTATCTACAAATATTGGGAAGCGCATATAGGCTGCTTCGGGGTTGAATGGCAGGCATCTTACTGTGTCTTTTAGTTCTTTGTGGTAGATTTTTGCAATATTTCTTCTGCGCTTAATGTTATTTTTTCTTCGCCTCCATTGATGGAGTGCAATGGCAGCTAGCTTAGGGCTGAAACTATGCGGAGCTGGTGCGTATCCGTTTTTTTCGTTTTCTGTTATTACTTTTGGGAGAAATCCGAGTTTGCTCAGTAGGTAAATTTTAATTTTACCTAAACTGAAAAAATAATAGAAAGGTTTTGCTAAGCCAAATAAAATTATTTTATAGAGGTGCTTCCATACATTATCTATTGGATTAAGTTCACTAGTGTCCAGTTTTAATCTTTTAGTTAGCGCTACTCCCCCTCTGCTTGATGAAATGATTTTACCTGATCCAAAACTTAAGAATGCTGCATCTGAGTAAGTTCCTAAAAGTTTTTCTTTATAGGTCGCCCGAATTGCATGAGCTAAATCCTCTATTAAAAAGAATTTGTGTTCCTTTGTAAGTTTCTTGATTTCATCTATTTGATCTGGAATGCCGAATGTATGCTGCACTATCATTGCTCTTGTTTGTTTTGTGATTTTCTTTTTTAAATCTTTTATAGACATATTAATTCCAGATTCATCTACGTCTACGTATACTGGTTTATATCCTGCAGCTTTAATAGCGTTTACTACTACAACACATGTATAGCTTTGAACTATGACTTCGTTTCTGCCATCGTTTTTTAGTCCTTCGAGTATGCTCAAAAGAGCTGATCTACCGCTGTCATAAAAATATGGAGTCATGTCATATTCACGCTTGAGGGAAGCTGCAAATCTTTTTAAGGTTTTCTTATTAGAAAAGAAAAAACTTTTGAACGCGATACTTATTTCACTTCGTCCCATGTTAGGGGTGAAGTCTGTAAAAATTGGCATTAGTCATTGAGTAATAAATCTAGTACGGGCTTATATAATCTGTTTTCGATTAAAATTAGGTCATATTGTTCAACTGTCTTTTTCATATACTTTAGTAAAACATCTGAGTCTTCAATAAGTTTGATCTTGCTCTCTGGTATTACTTTGGCGAATGGAGCATAAGCTTCTTTACGAGTAATTATGAATAGATCGAAGTTGTCTTTTGCGTGTCTTGCTACTTCTTCATGGATTTCATCAGACTCCTTACCGAGCTCAATCATTCCCATTGTGATTAAGATTTTGCGACCCTGTACTTTTTGATTCTTAGCTACATTTATTGCAGCAATGAATCCATCTAAGTTTGAGTTGTAGCTATCATTTAAGATTATAGACCCTCTGTACCCTGACCTTAAACTTAATACAGCTTCAGGTGGATTAATTTGCTTTACCGCACATTCGATCTCGATCTTTGTCATTCCAATTTCTTTTGCAGCTATAATTGCAGCAGTTATGTTTAGGGCTTGATGGGCACCTGTTACCTCTGCTGAAATATGTGCTCCATCTACTTCGAAGTATATTTTGCCGTTTTCTTCTTTTAAGTCATTAATTTTGTATTCTACGTCCTTATCTTTTATGCCGTATGTTACAGATTCAAGACCGAGATTTTGAGCTACATCTTTAGAGTTAACGTTGTCTCCATTGATTATTCTTAAACCACCTTCTCTTACTGACTGAAGTAACTCAGATTTAGCAATTTTAATATTCTCTAGGCTTCCGAAAAGTGAAAGATGCTGCTTTGCAACTGCAGTTAATATACCAATGTCTGGATTTCTCATCTTACAAATGTTTGCTATTTCACCGATTTTGTAAGCTCCCATCTCAATAATGAAAATTTCGTGGTTTTCGTTGAGCTTATTAAGTATTACTTTAGCGACTCCTATATCTGTGTTGATATTTTCTGGAGTTTTTAGGACTTTATATTTTGTGGCTAGAATTTGATGTAAAAATTCTTTTGTAGAGCTTTTACCGTAACTCCCGGTAATACCTACAACTTTAAGGTCTTTCATTGAAGAGATTTTTTGTTTTGCTCGAGAAATGTAAATTTCTTTTGCAAGCTTAGTTACTGGCGACAAGAATAATACTAATGATGAAAGTAATATTGGGGCAGCTATATAAATTATAAATAGTGATTCTATTCCATAATTAAAGTATATATATGATACAAGTGATAATACTTGAGCACCAAAAATTAGAAGTGCTTTTTTAGTAGGCTTGAATCTAAAGAAGCCTTTAGCAATTACAATAATAATGTTACTCATTGCGGCTAGAGCAGCAAGGTAAATTACTAAAGAATAATCTCCGTAAAAATATAAGACTATGAATGCAATATATAGGATTAATCCAAATGGATTAATTACTTGTCTTTTACCTTTATCATACCTTATAAAATCTATGAATCTATCGAGTCTATATTCCTTCAGCTGAAAAAAATAAAGCAGTCTTGAGCTGCTCACCAATATGCTGAAAGCTATTAGTGCGAGTGATAACTCTTTCAATATTATTCGTTAAAGAATTCGCTAACAATCTTAGCAAGTTTTTGTGGAGTTTGCATGTGAACACCGTGTCTCGCTTCTTGAATTATGGTGAGACTGCTATCTGCAATTAGAGTGTTCATCTTCTTTCCCATTGAAAGTGGTGTGTAAGAATCATGTTTTCCCCACACAAGCTTTACTGGAATCTTAATGTTTGGAATTAATTCTGATAAATCTTCTTCAATTACATTTACGAATGTTTGCTTTAGAGTACCTTCAGCCTCTATGTAGTCTGTTGATCCTAGGAGTTTATATACAAACTTCTTAAGGACCTTAGGCTTAGCCAACATCTTGAAAAACGGAGATAACTTCTTAACTATTCTTTTATGAAGCGCTAGCTTTGGCTTGATCCCAGCTGCTCCAACAAAAATAGCTTTTGAAAATGAATGTTTTTCATTTAAGAGTTTGATTGCTATTCTTCCGCCGAATGAATGAACTAATAAATAGGGTATGTCTTTCTGTAGTGACTTTATAAATGTTTTCACAAAATCTTTGTAGTCACTCACGGTCCATGCTTTAGGAGGATTAGGCGAATCACCAAAGCCTGGCATTTCTATGAAGTAATAAGTGTAATTCTCTTTGTCGGCATGTTCGAAGAATTTTTGCCAACTTTCTATTCTTGATCCCCAGCCGTGCAAAACTAAAACACTAGTATCACCATTCCCTACTTTGTAGTAGCAGTAATTAACTGATTCGTAATTAAATTTATTTTGTTCCATCTACTAGAATTTTAATGTTATCTGCAACGCTTGGAATTGTAGGTGCCCAGAATGGCCATGCCTTGATCTCTACAGATTCAACTTCAGGAAGATTCTCAATGTACTTCTTTGCCTCTGTTATCTGCATTCCTGCTACATGCTCTCTAATCTTTTTGATTAACTTTACACCACTTTGTTTATCTTGGCTAAGTTCATACTGCTCGACTCCTTTGATTGTGGCTGTAATATCTATGAGTGAATTTTCTTCATCGTTTTTAATAACTCTATATGTTACTCCTTCGTCATCAATTTTTGTTAATTCCTTATCTGGAGATTTTCTAAGCTCGATATGGTCTCTTAAAAGTTGTAAAAAGGCTTCTCTGTCGAAACTTACACCAATTGCTTCTACCCTGGCAGTAACATTAAAGCTGTTCATTTTCTGACCAACGATTGATTCATCAAGTACAATCTCAATATCGCCAATGTTTATAGCTCTTGAATCATTTAGCAGTGTTAAACCTAGATTATTTTCAGCATTCTTCTTGTCTACATATGTTTTAAGCATCCCGGGAATATCTCTAACTAGTTCTTTTTTTACAAATTCTTTTGCCCCATCAATGTCTCTTTGAGTTACTATTTTATCTTTAGATGTGATTCCACCAGTGAAACCTTCTACTGCCTCTGCAAATATTTCTTCTCTACTTACGCTTGTAAGGCCTGGAATAAATAGCTTTGTGTTTTGTGCAATGTTACCTTTATCTCCTATTGGAACGTTGTTGATATCTGATTCGTCTGCAACTACTCCAAGCTCGATTGTACCTGGAACATTTTCTCCTTTTGCAGCCGGAACAACTATGAATCCTTGTGATCTAAAAATCAGTCCTTCATCTGTTTGAAATCTAGTTCTTGTAACTAACGGGAATTCACGATCAGTTCTATTTGTAATTTTAACAAGACCTCGTGCGTTTGACCCTCCAGCATCATTACCAGTTGCGTTATATTCTGTAGTTTTCTCAAGAATCCCTGGGTTAACTATGTAACTTGGTAGAACTCTGTTAGGTCTTGTCCTGAGAAGCTCTTCGTTTTTTTCAAAGTCTGCAAATGTAATATTAACTGCTTGCTCAATTGGAACAGAGTTTGGTTTCAAAGTTATCGTTGCGTTTGGTAGTGCGATATATGCAATTAAGAATAGTAGTAAAACACTACCTGCTGTCAGAGTTAGCATTGTTCCTCTGTGAGCTGAGCTTGTAAGCATAGTTTTCTTTTGCTTCTTCTTTTTACCTTGTTTCCAGAACTGATGAAGGAAGTCATTTACTCTAACTGACATTGGAGCCTTGTCACTCTTAGCAGTAATTTCTGAAATTGAAATTTTTTCTTTGCTTATCTTTTGTGGTCGACCGGATCTGAATTTGATTTCTTCTTGTTTACTTAGGTCTCGAACGTCTTTGATTTTCTTCTTTTCTCCCATCGTATTGTAGACAGGGATCTTGCATTGATTTGCAAAATAGATACCACTCTTATCTTTTGTTATGAATGATAACTTCTTATCTATTTCGTCTGTTTTTCTTTTGAGGATTTTTACATTAATAATACTTTGAAAAAGAATTGATCTAAGTGGAACTACTACAAAAACCTCTTTTGTCTTTTTAGATTTAACACGGTCGTAAATAGAACTGACTTCATCGTCAATTTCTGTATAAATCACTTTTGATAGTGGAATTTTCTTTACTTCTTCTTCTTGAGTTTGCTCCTTTGCTTTCTCCTCTTTTGGCTTTGGCATTGGAGGTGGTTAAACTTGCATTAATCTAACTACTTTTTTAAGTAGGCCTAATAGGACTTGTTCGTCTCCAGCTAATTCGAGAGCGATATTAGCTAAAGCCATCGCTGGTATGTCTGTTGCATCTTTTAGTTTACCAGTTTCGTCTTCTAAACTCGAAATGTCTTTAGGATTTAAGAACTTAACTCTTGGTTGTGATGAGAATGGTAATGATTTGTACCAGTCTGGACTCTCTAGAGTTTCTTTAATTTCAGGTAGTAGTGATCCTCCTCCACAAATATAAATTCTATTTGGAAGACTATCTAAATGTGCGAACTCTTGCAGACTTAATTCAACGCCTGATACCCAAACATCTGCATCCATTTTCATGGCTTCTCTTACTACTTTGTATGACTGCTTTTCTAGTTCATCATTACTGTAAGCAATTTTGATTTTTTCTGCGTCTTTCATTGAAACATTCAAGATCTGAGCAAGTCTCTTCGTAAACACGCGCCCACCAAGAGTGAACATCTTTGTTCCAAGAACACCGCCATTTTTAACTACTGCGATGTCTGTTGTTCCGCCACCGATATCGATGAATATACCGTTGAAGTCGCCTCCATCTTCATAACTCATTGCTCTTGCTACTGCGTAAGGCTCAACTGTAATTGCTAGTAGATCCATATTAAGTTCGGCACCGATAGTTTGAAGTGCACCGTAATGCACAAGAGGAGCGAAAGCATTAAAGATAGAAACTTCTACTTCTTTACCTTGAAAACCAATTGGATTTGAAACTTTGTAACCATCGATATTCATATCTACAATTGCTGCGTTTACGAGCTTTATGTCGATTTCGTTGTATCCAGTTTCGTTTGCTAATCGTGATCTAACTTCTTCGAAGCATTTCCATTGAACTTTATGAACAATATTCTTTAGTTCTGATAGATCAATCTTAGATTCTGGATTCTTTCTATTATATTTAAGGCAAGTTGTGTCCCCTTTCACTAGTTCACCTGCAATACCTAAAATAAGCTGAGTTGGAATAATCCCAGCCATTCTTTCTGCGTCCGCGATAGCAGCTTTACAATTTCTAATAACAGAAGCGATGTCCATTACGGCTCCGTTTTGCATATCGCCCATTCGTTGATCTTTTTTACCAACACCTATTATGTGTCCTTTTCCTCCTCTTAATTGAATTACTAATGCTTTTACGTATTCAGTACCGATATCTAAAGCTAAAATTGCATTTCCTTTCTCTTTTCTATGTTTTTTAAGTAATTCAAGCATATTTTTAAAGAGGCTTAAGCGAGTTAAACGAAAGGTAAATTAGCTAGAACATTTTAGAGGGTAAATGGTTAATGGTAAATAGGAAAAATACCAGTTTTTCTGTACATATTTATTATAAGGAACGTTCAGATGAAAGATTTGTAAATACAGAGTAATTGGCTCCATAGCCTTGTGAATGTAGACTATCTGTGTTATAATATTTGGATAGTTAATAAAAAAATATGTCTAATAAATCGAGACTTCTTGCGGTGTTTATGATTACAACAATGTTATTTATAAGCGCAATTACTGTTTTTGCTGCTCCTACTCAAGATCCGCCTAATGGGAATGCGTCCCCTAACTTTACAAGTGTTACAACTAATACTATTGGTGCGCCTTATGGGGAGGATTTAGTTGTGTCGGATCGTTTAATTTTAGACAATCAACGAATAGAATTTGATGCTAATAATATTGAAGGTCAAGGGAACTCTGCTAGTTTAGAAAATACTAACGGTGATCAAATTAGGGTCTTAGATGACATTGACCTGGGTAGAGACTTTGATGCAGCTGCAAGAAGTATTTACTGGGGGCCAAATTCAAGTATAACCGGTGATTCAAATGGACCCATCGTATCTGGTCGTCTTAGAGTAAATGGTGACATACAAACAGGTCCATATACAGATGAATTAGGTGCAGAACATTTTACTAGACTAAACCTAACGGGTGACAGACTTGATACACTTGGTGAACATACTGAGGGAGGTCCCGTTTTACTTAGACTTGGAACAGCTGGTACAAGTGGTCAGTTAGTATTTGGTACATCAACGAGAATTAAGCATGTGGCAGATCGATTAGGTCTTCCAGGGGGTAGCTCTATTCCAACTACTGTCTTTGAATTACCATTAGTGACTAATGGTAAAGGTATTGGCTCATACGAAAAAAGATGGGTAAACTTTACTGTAGACAGTAGTACTCACACTTCTAACAATGCTACGAATTTCAACACAGTAACTTGTAAAGGTGGTACACAAATTGTCAGCTGTAGTGGAAGAATTAGTGATCCAGGGGCAGTTGATTTTCATCACATGGGAACTGAAGTCTCTTATACTTCTAATGGGTGTAGAGCATATTCAAAAAGAGTAGGAGCAGGTTCTGCAACACAATATATAGAAGCAATGTGCTTTGACCCTACTGGATACAAAACTAGTGTTAATGGTGGAACTCCAGGCAATGTCCACGTTGGCGATTATTTATTAGGTTTGATTTTCGGGAATAATGAGGAAGTGTATCTTCCTTAAATCCCTCCAATATAAGTTTCACAATCTAATTTCATGCTACCCTCAGTAATATTTGCACATAATGTTGCGTCACTACTTAAGATTGCCAGACGATAATATACTTCGTTCATACATAAACCTCTCATAGTATCGTCTTTAATCTTTTCACATAAACTTGGGTCAGGATTAGCAGAAGCACTCTCATAGTTGTCTGCATCCTGCTTTATTTCCTTAGGTGATAAAGTTTGAGTAACTTGTTCGCCCTCTTTTTCTACCTCATAGGTGCTATTACTCTCTTTCCCCTGAAAGCATCCTGTTATTATAATAGAAATACTAAATACTAATACTAATGTAATTATTTTTTCCATGTAAAAAGCGGTTAAATCTGTGAATAGATATTAACCGCTTTAGAATTTTGTGCTAAGTATTAGGAGTTGTTTATAATCCTAATTGTTTTCTAATTTCATCAGCTTCAGCTGATTCTTCTTCTTTCTTACCGGCTGCCTTGAATTCAGTCTCAATATCAATCCAGTCCTCGAGATGCTTTTTAGCAAGTCTTTCTAGTTCTGGAACGTGTTTCTTAGAAAGTTCAGCAAACTTAACTTTTTCATCTTCGAAAATTCTAATTAGTTCATCAACTTGAGACTGCTTTAGTTTTGGAATTGATTCAATAATTCTTTTCTTTTCAGCTTTACTTAATGAAATTGATCCAGCTAGGAGTCTCATAAAGTAATTTTGATCGAAATTTAATTGGTGCTCTGGAACAGGTACGTTTAAAGTTTCAGGAAGGTCTTTACCAATTTGGAAATTTGCTGGAGTTGTATCCTCAGGTTCTTGAGCTTGTGCTGCTCCTGCTTGCTGAGCTCCATCCGCTGGAGAGAAACCTCCTGCTGGCTGTTGACCAGCTGGCGCCATTGGCTGCGTAGGTTGTACTGTAGCTTGTGGTTGTATTGATGCTACTGGTTGAACAGGCTGTACTGGCTGCGTAGGTTGTACTGTAGCTTGTGGTTGTACTGGTGCTACCGGTTGAACAGGCTGTACTGGCTGAGAGGTAGTTTGTTGTGAGCTGTCGTCGCCTGTTGTTCCTGCAGGTGGTACAGGAGGAGCAGGAGGAACAGGAGGCTGAGGAGGAGTTGGAACTCCTTGTCCTTGTGATTGATCTTGTTGATTACTTTGATTTTGGTCCATAGTATTAAAATTATTGACACATAATTATTTTTGCCAATTTATATTAGCATAATTGTCTTTATATACCAGTTAAATTGGCTATTTGTCTTTAATATTAAGCTTCTTAATTCGCAACTCACCAATATACTGATAAATAGCTTTTAAGGTTTTTCTCAGAAATCTTTGAGCTCTAAAAACTAAAATGCATTTATGATTAAAAGTTTATTGTTCCCTACTGCATGTGCTATCTGTGATAAAGGATCTAGAACTTTATGTTCTGATTGTTATGAAGCACTTAAAAATAGAAATCTGAAGATTAGTAAATCTGAGAATTCGAGTCTGAAGTATTTAATTTATTTTGTAGACTACGACTTAATGTATAAAAAACTTATACATAAAGGCAAGTACTGTTTAAATAAAGAGGTATGGCGCATTATTGGGCATCTTATTAGTGACAAACTAGATATAAAAAGCAACAGTATAATTACTTATGTGCCTTTGCATTGGATGAGATACTGTAAACGTGGATTTAATCAGAGTAAGTTGATTGCTGAGAGAATTGGGAAGACTATTTCTTTAATTAGGCGTGTTAAGAATAACTCTAGCTTTACTATGCTCAGTGCTAGTGAACGTATAGCTAAATCATGTGAACTTTTTGAAGTAAGGAATAAAGACCTTAGCAATGTTTACACCTGCTACATTATTGATGATGTTGTTACTACAAGAGCAACGCTTGAGGCCTGTTCAAGTTTAGTAAAACAAAAGTATCCTCATATTGAGGTAATTGGAATTAGCTTTGCAAAAACTCCTAAACATTCCGAGTTTATGGTAGTTTGATTTAGATTTAATAAGTCATATGGTTAAAGTTGCGATAGTTCATGATTTTTTGCTCAAACTTGGTGGAGCTGAAAGAGTTACAAAGGTTTTGAGTGAAATGTATCCTGATGCTCCGATATATACCTTATTATATGATGAGAATTCTGTTGGAAGTGATTTTCCTGCTGAAAGAGTTCGTCCATCTTTCTTACAGAAACTACCTAAACCTATTCGATCTAAGCATACTTTTTTGTTAAAGATGTTTCCGAAGGCTATAGAATCATTTGACTTCGCGGAGTATGATATTGTTATTAGTTCTTCGAATTCATATGCTCATGGGATCGTTACTAACTTAGACACTAAACATATTTGTTACTATCACTCCCCTATGCGATATATTTGGGATTGGTATAATGAGTATTTTGAAGAACTAGGCTTTGGTAAATATAAAAAAGGTATAGCAAAATTTATGCTACATGGAATTCGGATGTGGGATCAGCTAGCTAGTAAAAGGCCAGATGTAAATCTTGCAAATTCTGAAAATGTTAAAGCTCGTATAAAAAAATATTATCATAAGGATTCAGAAGTACTTTATCCGCCGGTGGATTTGGATAGGTTTAAACCTAAAAGAAAAATTGATGATTATTTTTTAATAGTTTCGACATTAAGTCCGTATAAGAAGATTGAGCTTGCAGTTAAACTATTTAATAAACTTGGTAAACGATTAGTTATAGTTGGTGATGGAAAACAAAGAGCTTATCTTGAAAGTATTGCTGGTCAAAATATTGAACTGGTTGGCAGAAAATCAGACGAAGAAATTGCAGATTTGATGGCTCGGTGTAGAGGATTTATTTTTCCCGGTGAAGAAGATTTCGGGATTACTCCTGTTGAAGCTATGGCTTCTGGAAGACCTGTCCTTGCATATGGTAAAGGTGGAGTTATTGAAACTGTTATTGATAAAAAAACGGGTATTTTCTTTAAGAATCCTACTCTAGAATCGCTTGAAACTGGCCTGGCTAAGTTCTTGTCTTGGGAGAAAAAATATTTTAAATCTAAAGATGCCATAGAAAGGTCCAAAGATTTCAATAGAGATAAGTTTGAAGCAGAAATGAAGAAAATTGTTAATTGTTAACAGAGGTACCAGATACTAGATACTGATAAGAGATAGGGATTTTTTGTAATACGTATTAATAAATTCCACGATTTGAGGTATTTTGTTTACCCACACAATTACTATCAATCTTATGTCTCTCTACCTTAAATATAGACCTCAAAAATTTGCTCATCTTGTTGGACAAGATCACATAAGAGTAACTTTGCAGAATGCTATTAAGAAGGCTCAAGTTAGTCATGCTTATTTATTTTGTGGTCCGAGAGGTACAGGTAAGACTTCGTCTGCTAGACTTATTGCAAAGGCAATTAATTGTCCTAACTTTGATGCTAAAGGAATAGAACCATGCGATTCATGTGATGTTTGTGAGGCAATTAATGCTGGTAGGCTGATAGATATTATTGAAATTGATGCTGCCTCAAATAGAGGGATAGATGAGATTCGTGAATTAAAAGAAACTATCAAATTTGCTCCAACTCAAGTTGCTAATAAAGTTTATATTATCGATGAAGTACATATGCTTACTAATGAAGCATTTAATGCGCTTTTAAAAACTTTAGAGGAACCACCAGACAATGTGTACTTTATTCTTGCTACGACAGAAGTCCATAAAATTCCTGATACAATTATTTCAAGATGTCAGAGATTCGATTTTAGAAGAATGACTGATAAAACTATTGAGGCTCGCCTTGCTTTTATTGCACAAAGTGAAAATATTGAAATTGAAGCTGGTGTACTTGATATGATCGCTAGACAAGTTGATGGTGGACTTCGTGACGCAATTGGTCTGCTTGAGCAATTAAATATTGATGGCAAACTTACATTAGAAAATGCTCAGGCTTTGATTGGAAGTACTGGAACTGATGTAGTGTCATCTTTTTATGAGCATCTAATTAGTAGAGATGAAAAAAACTCGATAGCTGTTGTACAAAATATTTACTCGTCAGGTCATGATATTGGACAGTTCAAGAAGGATTTCGTCATGTATCTTCGAGACAAGTTACATGAAGCAATTGATACTAATAATGTACAAAGCCAATCTGAAATTATTAAGTTGATTGAAACATGGCATACAGTTATAGATAACTTTACTAATGTATTGATACCTCAACTACCTATCGAAGTCTTCGTTGTTAAGGTATGTTTAGGGTCTGAAGTTTCGAAATCGAGCCCAAATAAAAGAGTCGCTAAAACAGAAACTAAAAAAGCTGAGCCAAAGATTGTGAAAGAAGAAGTAATTGTTGAAAGAGCTCCTGAGGTTGAAACTAAAATTCAAGAAGTAGTTGTTGAAAGAGCTCCTGAGGTTGAAACTAAAATTCAAGAAGTAGTTGTTGAAGAATCTGACGAAATTCAAAAGGTAGAAGAAGTTAATGAAACTGAAGCTCCTCAGATGAGTAAAGTTCTAGAGAAAGAATGGGTAAATGTTATTAAGAATATTAACAAATCAACTCTAAAGAGATCATTACAGCAATCTATTTTGAGACCTGGAGCTGAAAATACTTATGAAATAGTTTTTAATAGTGATTTTTATTTTAGAACTGTTAATAATGCAGAAAGTATTTCAATTATTGAAGAGGTAGTAAAAGATATATTCAAAAAGACTATAAAACTAAAAGCAGTTAAAGAAGAT
>JAUHYY010000004.1 GCA_030426295.1 bacterium | reverse complement strand
ATTTATAATTAGCGAGAAGTTGTTTTGCGAAGAACCTTGAGTAATAACTTTTGCATCAATTTTGTTCTCAGCAAGAACTGTAAGAATTTTTGCGTTTGGAGTTAGGTCTCCTTCTAGTCCTGATCCTACTACAGATACAATGTTTAGGCCGTCTTCTACTGTTACTGCTCCAAGGTTTTCTAGGTCAGCAACAAGTTCTTTAGTTGCTTTGTCTTCGACTGATATTGAAACTGTTACTTCTGATGTAGCTACTATGTCTACTCCAAGGTTGTGTTTTTCAAATATGTTAAAGATTTTAGCCATGAAGCCATAGGTCATTAGCATTTCTGTAGAACAGATTGTTATGAGCTCGACATCTTTTTTTAGAGCAATTGCTTTAACGCTTTGAGGCACTTCTTTTTCGTTGAAAGTCACTTTTGTACCAGGTTCATCTGGGTGGAAAGTGTTTTTAATTATGATTGGAATATTATCTTCTTTAGCAGGAAGCATTGTTCTTGGATGAAGAACTTTAGCTCCAAATCGGGCCAGTTCAGAAGCTTCTCTGAATGAAACAATGTCGTGTGGATGAGCTTGTTCGCAGATTCGAGGGTCTGTTGTGTAGAATCCACTAACGTCAGTCCAGATTTGGATTTCTTTTGCTCCGATTACAGCACCAACTATTGCAGCTGAGTAGTCTGATCCACCTCGACCAAGGGTTGTGATTTTACCTTCGGTTGATCGTCCCATGAAACCTGTTATTACAGGAGTTATTTTGTCTTTGATTAACCTTTTTAGCAGTGGTTCTCCTTTTCTTTTAGTTTCAGCAATTAGGGGGTCTGCGTTACCAGCAATTTTGTTTGTTACTAAGAATGTGTCAGCCATTACTGCTTGAGATTCTGTTCCTTGGCTTGTTAAGTAGTGAGCAAGTATTGTTGCACTAAGTCTTTCTCCATATGAAGTGATGAAATCGTATGAATGTGGTGAAAGCTCTTTGATTAATTTGATTCCTAGAATGAAGTCTTCTAGTGAGTCGATTAGTTCAGTTATTTCTTTGCTGATATCTTCTGCGTTTTCAAATAAGCCATCGATGATGTTTTGATGAATCTTTCTTACCTCTTGGAATTGCTCTTCAATACCATTTCTTTCTGATAGAGCTGAGTTGGCAAGTTTGATTAGTCGATCTGTCATTCCGCTTACTGCAGACACAACTACTGCAACTTGAGAGTTTTTAAGTTGTGATTGAATAATCGAAGCTGCGTTTTTTATGCTGTCGGCTGATCCCATAGAGGTTCCGCCAAATTTCATTGAAATCATATGTCGAAAATTATGGCTTTTAGTCTATAGGAAACGACTTCTTTTTACCAGATGAAATGGCTGTTATAAGGTAAATACCAATGATCATAGGTATTAATCCCAAGATTTGTCTTGTCGTTGGAAGTTGGTTTAGAATTAATATTGAAAATAGTATTGTGAATGCTGGGCCTGTTGAATTGAAACTTAGTGCTTTTGAAATGTCTATTCTATGAATTGCTTCTACCCAAAAGATTTTGGAAAGTCCCATCATGAATACTCCATTTATGATAATGAGAAGGATAGTCGTTGAGGTGAATACGGTGTTTATTGGTTCTTCGAAGACTATGCTTAGTAGTAATATGAATACCCCAGCGATTATGCTTCTAACGCACATGATTGTAGATGCTTTAACGTGTTTTCGTGCTTTTTGTACTGAAGCGTTAGCAAATGGTGCTAATGAGTTAGATAAAATTACAAGTAAGTCTCCAGGGTTAAATGTAAATCCATCTTGAATGACTACAGTTATTGTTCCAACTAGTACAAGAAACGCTCCGAATAGAGATTTTGGCGTTTGAGGTTCTTTGTCAGTTAAGATTCCGAAATAAAATATGGTGAATAAGAGTTGTGATAGTCCAATGATCGCAATATTGTTTGGAGTTGTGTATTGGAGGGCTAGTGTGTAAAGAGAGTATCCGATGATTCCAATAATAACTGTTACTACCATTATATGTTTAAGGGCTTTTTTGTTTGTTAGTTCTTTCAGTCTTTTTTTGTGGGCTGTGTAGATGAAAAGGAATATCCCAGCAATGAATGTTGATAACCCAATAGTTAAAATTGGTGGGATTGTTCTGATGATTATGCTTGTTGTTATAGGGAATAAAGCCCATAATAAGAGTTCACCCCAAATAAATGCTACACCTGTCTGTGTTTTTGTCAGTATGATAGTTTGCAGAAGTTAGTATTAATGTTTAGAATCTTATTGTATGTTTTAAAATTTTAAAATGAAAAAGAATAATAATAAAAAGCTAATGGGCATTGCTTTGGCTCTTTTGCTTATTTTAGTTGTAGTTTTTACAGCTAATGCAGGATCGTTTGGAGGTGCAAATTTCTTTAAACCTTTCCAAAAAGTTAATATGATCTCAAGAGCTCTATCTTCTACAAAAGCTCTTTCAGTTACTTTGTCTGGTCCATCGAAAGCACTTTCAACTACTCTTACTGGTACTTTTAGAGAACCAACTGAAATGGAATGTCTTGAATCGATCGGTTGGATTTCTGAGTCTAGTGGAAGACTAAGAAATATGGAGGCTGATGCTGAAATTTGTTTGGACCGGTACCCATTTTTAGCTGAAGTTGGTTCTAAGCCAAGTAAGAGAACTTGTTTAAAACGTCTTCGAAAAGTAAGAGTTTATATGAGAAGTGGCCGAGATTTAACTCCAGAAATGGAAGCGTGCTTAATGTTACAAAGGCATGATGGCAGATGGGGAATCGATATTTGGTAATCACCAAACTTCACTAATCTTCACAACGATGTGATCAATGAGAGGGAGTAGTTTCAAAATTACTTCCTCTCTTTTTAGTTCGTGCTCGTAAACATGAATACTAAATAGAATATCTTTACCGTTGGGTTTATATATTCGACCAGATAAACTCGAAGCACCTATGTGTGTTCCAGTTTTTGCACGTATTTCGTATTTTAAATTTTTGTTTTCAAATCGGTAGTATAGAGTTCCATCCTTTTGAGCACTTGGTAATGATTGCCAGTACACAGGCCCCCAGTTTTGGTTATTGATGTACTGAAATAGATTCAGAATGTGATTGGCAGTTATTCTAGTTGATGATGACATTCCTGAGCCGTCTACACCTATGAATTTAGAGTCGATTACTCCTTTTTCTTTCAGGTGATTAATCATTAATTCAGTTCCGTTTTTTTGGAGTCCTTGGCCTTCTATCTCTTTTGCAATAAGTCTTATTAATGACTCTGCAAAGTTGTTTCGGCTTCTTTTTAGCATGTCGTAAATTAGTGCATCAAGAGTTTGTGATGTGTGAGTGTAGAGAAGTTCGCCTTTGTTTTCATCTGGCTGAATCTCTCTGATTTTTGAGTTTGGTAAGTTTAAAGATTTGCGTAATGTTTCTGCGTAGAAGGTTAGTGGCTCTTTAATAGTAAATTCTCTGTCTTCTGATAAGCCATTGTTAAGTTGAAGAGAGGTGATAGGTATTGCGAAATGTTCTTCATACCATGCTTCATCCCAGTCTGGACCATATTGTTCACCAATAAAAAACTCATTTATATAGACGATTTCATTTATGAATGTGTTTTGAAGTTTAGGTTTTAAGTTTTCAGCTATAAGGTCTATGTCTCCAAATGTTGTTGAAGGGTCTCCGCCACCCTCGATGAATAGTTTGTTTTCGTTTAAATAAAATTTTGTTTCGAATTCGTAATTTATATCGATTAAGTCAAAAGCAGTAGCTGCAGTGAATAGTTTGTAGTTTGAACCTATGTGGATTGGTTTGTTTGCATTGTGACTTATTAAGTTTTTGTTTTTGTCTTCATATCTTGCTGCAATAACAAGTGTTGAGTTTTCTAGTCCGTTTATAGACTTTTTGTAGGATTCAAATCCTTGTGTAAAATACTCTCTCTTTATAATTGGAAAGCATATGATTATAGTTATAAGGAAAACTATAGTGAATTTTATGAAGTTCTTACGCATCAGTAATTTAAATACTTTATTGTTAACTGTTTTAGCTTGGGGAGCAGCTTTGGTTTTTAATCCCTATGCTGCAGTTTACATGTTCGAGCTGCCTAAATTTCAGTTTTTATTTTGGATGGTTATTATTCTTAGTTTATTTAATGCTTTTCGATTTAGAAAAATAGAGATTCCAAGAGTTCCACCTCATTTAGTATTTCTTTTTTTATTTCTAATAGCAAATTTTGTTAGTTATAGTTTTTCTGTAGAGCCTGGGGTTTCGTTTATGGGGCTTAGAGATAGGTATCAAGGGTTGCTGACATATGTTTTGTATGTGCTTCTTTCTATGAATGTGTTTTTGATAGTTAAAGACTTTAAGTTTAATGATTATAATAAGTTGGCAAAGTATATAGGGCTTGGAACCTTAGTAGTGGCTTTATTTGCAATGTCGCCTTATATCTTCAAGTTGTATATTTTTGACCCGATTAATTATTACGGTCGGATTTATGGAACACTTGGTAATCCAAATTTTCTTGCGTCATATCTGGTATTTGGGTTTCCGTTTATGCTTTATGCGTTTCAGCTTTATAAGCCAAATAGATATTTTAAATATGCGATTTTGTTTTTGACCATATATGCAATTTATTTAACGGGCTCAAGAAGTGCTTGGTTGGTTTTGCTGTTTGCTTATGGAGTTTATTTGTTTGCTGCTGGATCTAAATTATTTAAGAAGTTTTTAACAGGAGTATTCGTGGCTGGGTTATTGGTTGTCTCATATAATGTTTTGAATTTAGATTTCAATCAGCGCTTGTCTTTAAATGTAGAGAACTTAACTTCAGTTGATACAAGGTTTGATCTTTGGACTGCTGGTGTCGAAGCGATAGGTGATAGGCCTTTCTTTGGGTACGGGCAAGATACTACTTATAAATTTATTGACTATTATCTCCCAGAAGATTTAAGAGCCAATAACGTATTCTTTATCGATAGGGTTCACAATGAGTTTTTAGATCTTTCTTTGAATCTTGGACTAGTTGGTGGGTTTATTTATCTGGCTTTGATTTTCTTTTGCTTGAGAGACTTGTATAGAATTATGAAGAAAGGGGGAGTGTTTGTGACTCCTTTGTTTGTTTCTTTGCTTGCTTTGACGGTTTATCACTTTTTGAATTTTTCAACGATTACATCGAATATAGTTCTTTATTTGAACATTGGAATTTGTTTGGCTGTGTTTTCGTTTAGTGAAGGCACGCTTAAAAAGTGGTGTAAATAGATCGATAGTGTGTCTCACTAAATTTTAAAATCATCATGGTTTAATTGATGAAGTTACACAGTAGTTTGAGGGTATAGTGATTATTTATCTTCAGATTCACCTTTTACGTCATCAATCTTAATGTATCCGCCTGTTGAAGCCTTTGTTGGTATATTGTCGCTGTCTGAATCATCGTCGAATGCACTTCCGCTACCGTTTTTATTGCTTCGCGATGAGTTGTAATCAGTAGCTTTGGTCTCTGATGTAAGTTCGTTATCCATAGTTCCAGCTTCTTCTGTATTTGTTTCTATATTCACTTCTACTTCGGCTTCTTGCTCATTAGTAATTTTATCTTCTGTTGTATCTATTTCTACTTCTTGAGCAGCGCATCCAGTAATTTGAGTTGCAATAAATAAAGCTGTGAGAGTGATAAGTAATTTATTCATAATGTTTCAATTATTGATTATGGTGCACCCAGAGGGAGTCGAACCCCCAACCCTCGGTTCCGAAGACCGATGCTCTATCCAGTTGAGCTATGAGTGCACATGCTTAAAAAGCTATGGGAATTTAGCATAAGGGGATCTAAATGGCAATGTATCTAGTGCAAAATATGCGTACTAGTTTCTCCCATTATTATTCGTCTTGTGCGTCCTAGTACATGTACTATTTCTTCGTGTCTTTCTAGTCTTTCAGTAGCTACTTTGCTTGAAATTGGTGGTTCTAGTCTTAGTCCTTCAAGTATTTCTGCTTCACGTTTTGTTCTTGATAGCGCACCTATTGATTTTTCCATTTCTCTGAACATATCAGCCGCAGGGTCAGTTGTTGTTTCTTCTAAATCTAAGAAGCCTGTAGAAGCTAGTAAATGTCTGTAGTGTAGTTGCAGGACTGCGTTAACTGCATCTCTAGGTCGAAAGGTTGTTGAGTAAATTTTTCTTAGCCGATTTGGATCTAGTTCACCAACTCTAAATAGTTGTTTAAGAACATTATCAACATGAAAAAATATATCTTCGCGAACACCTGTTAGTTGAATTGCGTCGCCTATGTGGCGACTTGTGTCAGGTCGTTCTTTTAGTGCTCTAAGTATTTCTGTTCGATCTAAACTTTTTGCGGGATAAATTTTCATAAAATCTTATTACTAAGACTTTTTTATACCACAACTTTTTTTTAGCTGTCAAAATATACTGTTTACTTCTTAAGTCTCTCATCAAGTCCACAAAACTTACCTGCATCGTAAGTTATTAATATTATAAATACTAATATGTATATGATGTGGTCATCAATTATTAGAGAATGATCATTGGGGTAAGGGAATTTTAATGGTGCTAGGTAATATAGTGTCATAAGTAATATTGCGAATTTTGAGCTTAGTTTTACGTATGCTCCTAATAGTAAAGATATACCAACCAGGGTTAGCCCCCATTCATTTAGAAGGTTTGTTATTGGTAAAATCTCTTGAGATGCAAGCCAGGCAAATAATTTAGGGAAGCTATTTGCGTTGTTGAGGAATCCTGCAGCTGACCATTCTGGGTTAAAAATTTTTGATAATCCTGCGTATGTGAAAATCCATCCCATTGCGACTCTTAGTACGAATAGGATTTTTTGTTTATTGTTTAGCATTTTTTAGTGGTTTAGTTTGTACTGGTTGTATTTGTAAGCAAGAAGTGGGTCCCACATTGCTGCTGTACCTGTCATTGCGATTTTGGCTCCAGCTTCTAGATGTTTATCTATATCTTCAGGGCTAGTTATTCCACCAACTCCTAAGATTTCGAAGTTGTAGCTCTGGCCATTTTTTTCTTCTGCAATTTTTTGAACTGTTTCTAGCGCGAAAGGTAGGATTGCGCTTCCACACAGTCCGCTAGTTAAGCGACCTTCTCCTGGTAGAGCTTGCTGGCCATCTGGAGTGTAGACTTTCATTTTAATTGTGTTGATAGCTGCTACACCATCTACGTGAGGAGCGTTTTTTCTAAGTATTTCGTTTAGTAGGTTTCGATCTTCGTAGTGTCCAAGCTTGATTATTAGAGGTATGTCGCCAATGGCAGCTTTTACTTTTTGTGTGATTTCTGAAGAGATTTCTGGGTCCATATAAATTGCTCCTGTTTTTGCACCTTTAAGATTTGGGCAAGAGAAGTTTAGTTCTATTGCTTGTGCTCCAGCATCTTTAGCTGCAGATGCTGTGTATACATAGTCTTCTACTAGTTCTCTATCTATTCCATGTGTTCCCATACAAGATAGTATTAGTAATTGGCCTTCGTTCATCCCTGCTTTTGCTTTTGCAAAGTCTGCTTGCCAGCCCTCTATTGTAAGGGAGTTAACTCCGTATGAGTTTGTAATTGTTACATCTTCAATGTTTTCAGGTTCAGGTATTGTATTCACATCTTCTCCGAGCCTATCTCGAGTAATTTTTGTCTTATCTACAAAAACAATGTTTGGGTTAGGATGGGCTTGTCTTTCTACTGATCTAACTGTTTTGTATACAAGAGTGTCGTAACCAAGGTCTGCGTAAAGCTTTATGAATTTAGAATTAAAAAGTGGACCTGCGGGAATTCCGAGAGGGGAGTTTAAGTCAAAGTTCCAGAGCTTTGTTGGATTTGGGTATTCAGTTCTTTTTGGGACATTACCTTCAAAAAGTGGTCCATTTTCTTGGTTCCAATGTGTTGATTTTGATATGTCGTAAGTTGGTTGCATGTCAATTTTTTTATAGTTTAAATCTATCACTTAAGTTATTTATCGACAATTCATATTTTTGAAGTTTCCATTAGAATAACTTGACTGTATAGGGTAGAGGGTATAGTATGCTTTCGAATTTAATATAGATTTATGAAAACATGCAAGGAACTTGTTCCACATATTTCTAGACTTGAAGGTCAGTTGGCTTCTTTGAAAAAGAAGATTGAAGCAGAGGATTCTTGTACTGATATTGTGCGTTTGGCTTTGTCTGCTGCAAAGTCTTTTGACTCTTTGAAAGCTAAACTTGTTGAAGGTTACATTCTTTTAGAGCTCATGAATGGTGAAGATATAAAAGCTTCTGAAAGTGATGATTTAAAAGAATTATTAAAATTAATTAAAGCTTAATATGACATTTGGAGAAATTATTCCTGGACTTAAAATTGATGGTGTTGATGCACCTTATCCTGTAGTGAATGAGCGTGCAGTTCGAGCAACTGCAGGGCTTATGTTTTTAATTGGTATTACTACATTTTTTTATGTGTTTTATACGAAAGATTTCACACCTGTTTATTATGTAGTGCCAGCTTTTTGGTTGGATTTCTTTTTAAAGACAGTATTTGGTCCAAAGTATAGTATTTTTGGTCTCTTTGCGCGGTTTATGGTAAAGAATCAAAGACCAGAGTATGTAGGTGCATTTCAGAAAAGATTTGCGTGGGGAATTGGATTAACACTCGCAACATTAATGATGATTGGCCCAGTATTTATGGGAGTTAGAGGATTAATGCCACTCACAATTTGTTCCATTTGTTTATTTTTTATGTGGCTAGAAACTTCTTTTGGTTTTTGTGCAGGTTGTAAAATTTATGGTTTCTTATTGAAAAAGGGGATGATTAAAGAACCTGAGTTCAAACCAGCTTGTCCAGGTGGAGCTTGTGCAGTTAGGTAATGGTGCACCCGACAGGAGTCGAACCTGTGACCTCTCGCTCCGCAAGCGAACGCTCTATCCAACTGAGCTACGAGTGCATTTAGCTTGCCGAATTTAGCATTCAGTCACTATTTTTTCAATTATTTCTTCGTGGATTTTGTTGTTCGAGGCAACTATGTTTTCGGCATAGATATCTACTTTCGAGCCATCCATGTTTGTTACTTTTCCACCTGCCTCTTCAATTATTAAGATTCCGGGTACGATGTCCCATGGTTTTAGTGTGAATTCGAAAAATCCATCTAGTCTGCTTGTAGCTAGGTATGCCATGTCTATGGCTGCTGCTCCTTGTCTTCGAACTCCGTGTGAGTTTTGCATAGCGTTGTGGTAGTGGTTCATTGCTTTTTCGTAGAGTTCACCTTTACGATCATATGGGAATCCAGTTGAAAGTAGACTTTTTGATAGGGTTTTGGTTTTTGAGACCTTTATTTGTTTGTCGTTAAGAAATGCTCCTGCTCCTTTAGAAGCATGCCAAGTTTCGTTTAGTTTTGGTGCGTGAGTTACTCCTACGATAATTTCTTCATTTTGAATTAATCCAATGTTAACTGCGAAGTAGGGGTGTCCATGGGCGATGTTATTTGTTCCATCGACTGGATCGAGTACCCACATGAATTCTGATTGGTTTTCTGTTTTGCCGTATTCTTCCCCGAGAATCTGATGGTCTGGGAAGTTTTCTTTGATAGCTGCTGTAATGAATTTTTCTGATTCTAGATCAGCTTGGGTAACCAGATTGTTTTGGTCGTCACCTTTAAAATTGACAGTATTTGATTCTAGAATCTTTATAATTAGTTCTCCAGCTTTTTTGGCAGTTTTTAGAGTGAAGTCGAGAAATACTTGGTTTTGATTATTCATGTTGAAATTTTTGGCTTATATCTGTAGAATTTATGAGTTAACTTAGTTTTATGAATGGTTTCAAATTACAATCAGACTATAAGCCAACGGGTGATCAGCCGCAAGCAATTAAGCAGCTTGTAAAAGGTATAAACGATGGTAAGAAGTTTCAGACATTGCTTGGTGCTACAGGTACAGGTAAAACATTTACTATTGCTAATGTAGTACAGCAGGTTCAGAAACCTACTTTAGTTATGGCTCATAATAAGACTCTTGCAGCTCAGCTTTGTAGCGAGTTCAAAGAGTTTTTCCCAGATAATGCTATTCATTACTTCGTAAGTTATTATGATTACTATCAGCCAGAAGCTTATGTTGCAGCGACTGATACTTATATTGAGAAGGATGCTTCTATTAATGAAGAAATTAATAAGTTTAGACATGCTGCGACACAAAGTTTGCTTACTCGTAAAGATGTTTTGATTGTTGCGACAGTGAGTTGTATCTATGGGCTTGGTTCTGTAGAGGATTATCAAAATGTAGCTTTAGAACTTCGTGTAGGTGAAGAAAGAAAAAGAGATAAGGTGTTAAGACACTTAGCAGACATGCAGTATCGAAGAAGTAAGCTTGAGTTTAAGCAGGGGATGTTCCATGTACTTGGTGATGTTCTAGAAATTTTCCCTCCATCTTCAGATAATGTTATTACTGTTGAGTTCTTTGGTGATGAGATAGAAAGAATTTCTGAATCAGATTCCTTTACTGGTGAAGTGTTAAGAGAACTTGAGGCTGTGAAGATATTCCCGGCTAAGCATGATGTAACGACTAAAGAAAAAATTGAACAAGCTGTTGAGGGGATTCGAAAAGATCTTGAAGAACGTTATACACAGTTACAGTCTATGGGTAAAATGCTTGAAGCTGAGAGACTTAAGACTAAGACAGAGTACGATATCGAGATGATGCTTGAGACTGGTTATTGTAGTGGTATTGAGAATTATACTCGTTATTTAAATGGAAGGGATCCCGGTGATCAGCCATCGACTTTGATGGATTATTTCCCAGATGATTACTTGTTAGTAGTTGATGAATCTCATATTACTGTACCGCAAGTAGGTGGGATGTACGCAGGTAATAAATCTCGTAAAGATACTTTGATTATGCATGGTTTCAGAATGCCATCTGCACATGACAATAGGCCGCTTAATTTTGAAGAGTATGAAGGTCATATGAATCAGGTTGTGTTTGTTTCGGCTACTCCAAATAAATATGAGTATGAGCATACTAAGAAAGAAGATTTTGCAGAGCAGGTAATTAGACCTACTGGTCTTGTTGATCCGGAAGTTGAAGTTAGACCTGTGAAAGGGCAAGTGGCAGATATCTTGAAAGAGATTAAAGAAGTTACTAAGACTGGTGAAAATAGAGCACTTATTACTACTTTGACTAAGAAATCTTCGGAAGCTTTGACTGAGTATCTAGTTGAGAATGGAGTTAAGGTTCGGTACTTGCATTCAGATATTGATTCTATTGAACGTATAGAGATTTTGAGAGATTTGAGACTTGGTAAGATTGATGTGATTGTTGGTATTAACTTACTTAGAGAGGGGCTCGATCTACCTGAAGTTGCATTTGTTGGTATTTTAGATGCTGATAAACAAGGTTTCTTAAGATCTAGAACTTCTTTGATTCAGACTATTGGTCGTGCTGCGCGTAATGTTGATGGAAAAGTTATAATGTATGGAGATAAAATGACTGATGCGATGACAGCTGCTATTGATGAAACTGAGCGACGTAGAGAAATCCAAATGGCTTACAATGAAAAGCATGGTATTACTCCTCAGACTATTAGAAAAGCGGTTAAAGATATTGCTCAGCATGGTAAGGACCAAGCTAAGAAACAAGTTAAGCATTATGAAGATAAGGCTGTTCCAGAAGAAGAGCGAAAGAGACTTATACGAGATCTTGAAACTCAGATGGAGTTAGCTGCTCAAAATATGGAGTTTGAGAAAGCTGCTGAGCTACGAGATGAGGTTGAAGTTCTAAGAGCTAAATGGAATATGTAGGCTTTGATTATATTCTTGGACAAGCTCTTGACATTACATCTATTTTGAGTATAACTATGTTCAATTTAATTTTTATACAATGAAAAATTTAGAAAAATTTGCTGCTGTTGCAGCTATATCAATGGTTGCTGCCTGCGGTACTGATCCAGACGTGGATGGGTTATATTCAGATGTATCTCAAGATTTGGCTGATGTTTTAGATTCAAGTTTCGGTGAGTATGCTGATGTTTCTTTTGCAGATTCATATTCTGAAGTTTCAATAGGTTCAGATGCAGACTCTAAGCCAGGTTCAGACGCAGACTCTAAGCCAGGTTCAGACGCAGACTCTAAGCCAGGTTCAGATGCAGACTCTAAGCCAGGTTCAGACGCAGACTCTAAGCCAGGTTCAGATGCAGACTCTAAGCCAGGTTCAGACGCAGACTCTAAGCCAGGTTCAGATGCAGACTCTAAGCCAGGTTCAGACGCAGACTCTAAGCCAGGTTCAGACGCAGACTCTAAGCCAGGTTCAGACGCAGTTACTTGTGAAGAATATTATTCTTATGGTGAAGAATGTATGACTCTTGATTCTAAAGATGGTATTGCAGATTGTTTTGATGCAATTGCTGCTTCTCCTTCTGAAATACAAGCAGATTGTTGTGAGTATTTTGCAGAAGTTTTAGATAGTTTAGATCTAGATGCAGATTCGAAATCTTCATTTTCACCTGAGGTAGTATTCGGAAGAATTCAGAATGAACATAGTGATTTAACTGGAACAGACTGCTGTGATGTAGACACAGAATTTTGTGATGATTATTCTGGAGACAGGGATGAGTGTGTTGAATGGTATTATGACCCAAGTTGTCGATAGTATTTTAAATACTCATCATATTCACTATTTAGAGCTAAATCATGTGCTCCCACAAGGTTTAGCTCTTTTTGTTGTATTTGTTTTTTGAACTTTGTAAATCCGCTCCATTCATGATTATTAGAATTTTTTGGAGATATTCCCCATAGGTCATACGCTTTATACTTATTTGATTTTGCCCATTCTATGATTGAGAACTGGAGTAAATTGTTTGGCATATAGTTTCTATAATTATTGTCAGATGCTCCAAAGTAATAAGTTAATCTATTACCGTATCCAATATTAAATGCTGCAGAAACAGCTTTATCCTCTAGAGAAATAGTAGTAATTATGCAGTTTTCCTCCATTTCTTTTGCTATAAGTTCAAATATTTTAATACTTTTGAGCTTAAAATTATTTCTTTTAGCTGTAAGTTTGTATATCTCGTAGAATTCATTAATAATATTTTTATTTGGGTTTATGTAGTGATTTGCTATGAGTCCTTTCTTTTTGGCAAGTCTTACATTGTATTTGAATTTACTTTTCATTTCATTTTCGATTTCTTCAAATGGTTGAGTTAGGTCAATTACAATCGTGTTGTTTGGTAAATGATGATTGTTCGATTTTCTAAAAATCTTACTTAATTCCTTTGGGAATTCTTTTAATCTCGGTTCAATTTTAAAGGTGGTTATTATAGGGTCTTTTGCAGATATACTTTTTATTACTTTTAGTATTTCTGCCATTTGATTGATATTAGTGTAATCAATTATTGGACCTTCTGGACAATGTAGTACTTTCCAGTTTTTTACTTTATATTCGTAGACTAATCCACCCCCGATTAATTTTTCATCACAATATAACCCAATTCTATGACAAACGTTATTGGTTTGTTTCTTTATGTTTGCCCAGTTAAAACTTTGTTGAAATCCACTTATTGAGGAATTTTTTACAATGTTTTCCCAAGTATCTTTTTCTTCGTTAGTGATGAACTTGCAAACGTATTTGGTCATTTCTATTTGTTTTTTTCTATAGTACCAATTCTATATGGATTTTAATATTTTAATTTTCGTGTGGTATGGTTATTCCCTTAATTTAATTAATTTTATGAGGAATTTTGTTTTAGTAGCAGCTTTGCTCGGAGCATGTGGTCCGGCTCAGGAGGAATTGTCTTGTGACGAAAATCCACTTTGTACTGAGACGCAATTTGATACTAATCCTTTGGTTATTAGGGAGCATAATAATGTGCATGATGCTTGTGGAGATGTTTTAGGGTGGGGATGTTATATAGATTTTGAAAAAAAGTGTGTGAAGATTTTCCTCGATGTGAGGAAGTGGTTTGTACAGAAATGTCTTTTGAAAGTATTTAAAATAACATTGTTTTCTATTAGAATATATTTCGTATGAAACAAATTATTTACAAAGTACCGGGTGGTAAACTGCTAAAGCTTAAAGCTCATTTAGATGGGAACTTGCTTAATGGTATCGAGATAAGAGGCGATTTTTTTATGTATCCTGAAGATGGGGTTATGAAGATTCAAGATTTTTTAGTAGGTAAGATTTTAGATGAACAGTTCGTGAATAATCTTTCGGAATTTATTATGAGCGAGGGGATCGAAGTATTTGGTTTTGGAGCTCAAGATATTTATGATGCTTTAACTTAAGATATGAAGGTTAGACTTTTAAAAACTGGGCATAATTCTGCTTACTATAATATGGGGCTTGATCAGGCTTTGAGTGAGGGTGTTGCGAATGGTGGTGATCCGGTTTTGAAATTTTATGGATGGGATCCAGCGGCTATTTCGATTGGGTATTTTCAGAAGATGCAAGAAGAGGTAGATACTTCTAAGTGTAAAGAATATGGAATAGATATTGTGAGGCGTATTACTGGTGGTGGTGCTGTTTTTCATGATCAAGAGCTGACGTATAGTTTTATGATTCCTATTGAAAATGAGCTTGTTCGAAAACCGATTTTAGAGAGTTATGAAGATATTTGCGGAGGTATTATTGAAGGAGGAAAAGATTTAGGAATTGATATTCAATTTGTTCCTTTGAATGATCTTATTGTTGGAGGCAAGAAAGTTTCGGGTAATGCACAAACTCGTAAAGGGGGAGTGATTTTACAGCATGGAACAATTCTTTTAAGTGTTGATGTTGATAAGATGTTTGAGTTGTTGTTGATCCCAAATGAAAAAATTAAAGATAAGATGATTGCTACTGTTAAAGAACGTGTTACTAGTTTGAGTAGTCAACTTGGGCGAGAATTTAGTTTTGATGAAGCTGTTGGTGTATTTGAGAGAGGATTTAAAAGATTCTTTGATAAGGTTGAGTTTGTTGAGTCAGAGGTTACTGATCAAGAAGATGCACTTGCTAGAAAATATGCTGAAGAAAAGTATAGTAATGAAGACTGGCTGTTTAAAATGTAATTGTTGATTTTACTTAGTTGATGTAGACTTTTGCCCAAGTTTAAACATCAAAATATGAAGTACGACGTTATTGTTATAGGTGCTGGTCCTGGTGGATCAGAATGTGCAAGAGAGCTTGCTCGAGCTGGTAAAAAAGTTGCTATTGTTGAGTATCGGCAGGTAGGTGGTATTTGTTTGAATAGAGGGTGTATTCCAGCTAAAACAATGCTTTATAGTGCTGAGATGTTTAGAACTGGTAAGAAGATTAAAGAGTATGGGATTCGTTTCTGTCAGGATGTCCCTGGTTTTGATTTTGATGCTATGATTGAAAAACGTGCACAGATTATGGAGAAGCTACGAAAAGGGCTTACATTTTTACTTAAGAAAGACGGGGTAGATATTTTAGAAGGATTTGGTGAGCTTGTTGATAACGGGAAAGTTAAAGTTGGCGATGAAATTTATGAAGCTGATAAGGTTGTGCTTGCAACTGGTGGTGATGCTAGAAGGTTCCCAGGTTATATTGAAGATGATGAAAGGTTCCTTGTATCTGATAATATTTTTGGACTTAAGCAGTTCCCGAAATCTATTTTGATTGTTGGGGGTGGTCCGGTTGGAACTGAGTTTGCTACTTTCTTTAGAACGTTTGATGTAGAGGTTCATATTTTAGATTTATCTCCAAGATTTCTGAATATTTTCGATGATGATTTAGGAGACGAACTTGTTAAGAGCTTTAAGCGGGATGGAATTAACTGTCATCTTGAAACTACTGTTGAGTCGATTGATCCATCAGGTGAGATGCTTAAAGTTAAATTGCAGAATGGTGAAGAAATTGAGGTTGAGAAAGTATTGAGTGCAATTGGAATGGTTCCAAATACTGACTATGTGAAAATTGAAGGGCTTGAGAAAGATGGACCAAGAGTTAAAGTTAATCAGTATCTTGAGACTTCGCTTGAGAATGTTTATGCAATAGGGGATGTTAATGGAATGTCTGGAAGTGCGTATGGAGCTGAAAGAGAAGGGCAAATTGTTGCAGCTCATATTATTGGTGAAGGGCTTGAAGATTTACTTATAGATTATTCGAATTTTCCAGATGTGGTTTTCTGTGATCCAGAGGTCGCAACTTGTGGACTTTCTGAAAAAGAATGTGTTGAAAAAGGAATTGATTACAAAGTTGGTAAAGTTCAGTTTATGGTAAATGGTAAAGCCGTCATTAAGGGAGATACTCGAGGGTTCTGTAAAGTAATTGCTGATAAAACTACTGACCAAGTTCTTGGGATGCATATAATTGGCCCACAAGCGACAGAGATTATTCATGGAGCAGTTATTCCAGTCATGCATGATTTCACTGTTACAGAGTGGCTAAGAAAGGTCTGGGGGCATCCTGTTATTGCAGAAGTGATTAAAGCAGCATTGCATGACTGTGCAAGTAAATAATCCAACTAGACAGTTTACAATTAGTCAATCAGTGTGATAATTTTTAATCCTTTGAAATTAAAAATTATGTCTCGTATAGATAGACCAGATGGAACTGATCAAGCTCATGAGTTGTTGGCTTTAGGACGAATGCCAACAGGTGCAGCAAGTGATTTTCTAGTTAAGTATTTTATGGAACAAAATCCTGATGTAGAGTTTAGGGTTATCTGTGATGAGGAGGAATACCCTTTAATATTAAGCGAAAATGGAGATCTTCTTGTTGTTATGGGGAATCATAGAAAGTTAGCTTCAAGTATAAAAGGAGTATGTTTAACATATGAGAGTAGTTTGCTTTTTAAAAAGCTGCAGAGAGATCAAGCTAGAGCACGTCTTGAACAAGAAAAACAACATGTAAGTATGTATGTAGAAAGAGTAGTTCCTAAAGCACCTGAGACACCGTTGAATGATGATGAAATACAAAACTTAATGATTGGACTTCATAATATTGGTTCTGTAGGGTTACGAAAATTAAGTGATGGAGGTGTTGCCTTGAGTCGTCCAAATAGAAATATAGTTAATAGGATATTACGGATAATTGATCGTCTAAAGGAGCTTGGGCTTAGTATGAATGATTTTGATAATGATCCAGAGTCAGGGTTGAGTTATCCACATAAAGTAGTCTATTTCGATGCTCAGGGAGAATTAAAAACTGTTTTAGAGGAGTTCTTTAGAAGAGCTGTTTATGGAAATAGACACAAGTTGATTCCAGACTTTTTAAGTAGAAGTACTGCTAAAAATGTTTTAATTATGTCTTACTCAAGAGGTGTTAAAGATGGGTATGGATCTCTTAGTTTAAGTCAGCTTGATCAAATAGAAATTCGAGAAGTTGATCAAGTTGATTTTTAAGCTTTTATAACAAAAAAGCCCCAAGTGATTCGAGGCTTTTTCTTTGTTTTGGGTTGTAGTTTATTGCAGTTGTTTTTGCACTGCTAGTCTTTCGTCTTCTAGATAAACTAATTGGAACTGACTCATGTCTTCGCCTTTCGCTAGTTGTTCTTCGATGAACTTAAGATAGTCTTCTGCTGTTTTAGCATCTAGTTCTTTTTCGTGTTCACAGTAGAACGCGAGTAGGGTAGCTGAGTTAGTTTTATTATCGAATGCGAACATTCCTCTTCTAGCTACGAACGCTTCTTCACCGTTTTCAGTATCGATAATTATTTTTGAGAAAAGGATACTTGCTGTAATAGACGCATGGTTTGCGAATACTTGCATTTGTCCATTTTCTGCTCGAAGTCTGATTGAAGTTGCTTCTCCAACGAATACTTCGTTTTCTGGAGTTCTAACTGTAAGTTTGAATGTCTTCATTATTTAGAATTGTTATGTCTTTCAACTACTTCTTCGATTGTTCCTGCTAGGTAGAAGTGAGCTTCATCGATGTGATCGTATTTACCTTCAAGAATTTCTTTGAATCCTTTAACTGTGTCTTCGGCTTTTATGTATTGACCTGGAGTACCAGTGAATTGTTCAGCAACGAAGAAGTTTTGTGATAGGAATTTTTGAATCTTTCTAGCTCTGTAAACAGCTTGTTTATCTTCTTCAGAAAGTTCATCCATACCTAGGATCGCGATAACGTCTTGTAGCTCTTTATATTTTTGAAGGATTTGTTGTACACCTGTAGCAACTCCGTAGTGTTCTTCACCAACGATATCTTCTTTAAGAGCAAGTGAGCTTGAATCTAGTGGATCTACAGCTGGGTAAATACCTAGAGAAGCTAGTGCTCTGTTAAGTACGATTGTTGCATCAAGATGACCGAATGTTGTAGCTGGAGCAGGATCTGTAAGATCATCTGCTGGTACGTATACAGCTTGTACTGAAGTAATTGATCCAGTTTTTGTAGATGTAATACGTTCTTGTAGTGCAGCCATGTCTGTCGCTAGAGTTGGTTGGTAACCTACAGCTGAAGGTAGACGTCCAAGTAGGGCAGATACTTCGGCACCAGCTTGTGTGAATCTGAAGATGTTATCGATGAACATCAACATGTCTTTACCTTCGTCTCTGAATTTTTCAGCAATAGTAAGACCTGTAAGAGCTACTCTCATACGTGCTCCTGGTGGCTCGTTCATTTGTCCGAACACCATAGCTAGTTTGTCGATTACTCCAGAGTCTGTCATTTCATGAATAAGATCATTACCTTCACGAGTTCTTTCTCCTACACCCGCGAATACAGAGTAACCACCATGACCCATAGCCACGTTATGGATTAACTCTTGCATCAATACAGTTTTACCTACACCGGCACCACCGAATAGAGCTACTTTACCACCCTTAATGAACGGGCAAAGAAGGTCGATTACTTTAATACCAGTTTCGAAAATTTCAACTGTTGGGTTTTGATCAGTGAATGAAGGTGGAGCAGCATGGATTTCTCTTCTTTCTACGTCTTTACCAATTTCTCCTTTTCCATCTATAGCGTCACCAGTAACGTTAAATACACGTCCAAGTGCAACTTCTCCAACTGGTACTTCGATTGCTTTTCCACTGTCTACTACTTCTTGATCGATTGATAGACCGTCAGTAGATGACATTGCAACTGATCTAACTAGGCCATTACCTAGATGGGCTTGAACTTCGAGAGTTACAGTTTCGTCTCCATTTTCTACATGTAGAGCGTTTAGCTGATCTGGAGTGTGATCAGGGAAGTAAACGTCTACTACCACACCGATAATCCGTGCGATTTTTCCTTTTGGTAGTGTCTTACTCATAGTATTGATTATTAATTTTTGATTATTTATTTAAGGCTATTAGCCATTTGCTATTAATTATTTTCAACTGCTGCACTTGCACCGATAAGCTCAGCAAGTTCTTGTGTAATTGCTTGTTGACGAGCTTTATTGAATGTAAGTGTTAGATCGTCAATCATCTTATCAGCAGCTTCAGTAGCGTTATTCATTGCAAGCATTCTACTTGAGTATTCGGCTGCTTTAAGTTCTAAGAAAGCTTGTAAGAATAGTCCTTGAACAATTTGTTCGTGGAGTCTTTCAGCAACATCTTCAGCAGATGGATTGAATAACATGAATGTGTCTGCTTTATTAAGATTGATCATTTCATCATCCTCAGGCATTTCTTCATCTAATCCCATGTGAGTTTCTAGCATTTCTTTGTTCATTGGCAGGAATTGCTTTTGAACAGGGTAGTTAGTGAAAGAATTTTTGTAGTGAGGAGCAGTGAATACGATCTCAGAACATTTATTTTCTCTCCAGTAAGTTAAGATCTTGTCTACTACTTCCAGAGCTTCTAAGTCATTTATATTTTCTGGAATACCGATGAATCTTTCAGCTACATCAATTTTGTTGTTTTTAGCAAATTCTGAAGCCTTTTTACCTATAGTAATTAGTAATTTGTCTGAGGTATTGTTCCACTTATCTGATCGGAATAGAGTGTTTAATAGTTTTGTATTAAGCGCTCCACATAGACCTTTATCTGATGTATAGATTACAAATAAAGTAGGACCTTCAGTTCTTTCCTCTGTATAGATAGTTTCTGTATCAGAAGAAATGTTTTGGCTTAAGATTCCAAGTAATTCTTTTACATAACCTCTGCTTGAAAGTGCCTTTTTTTGGAACTTTTGCATTTTACTAGCAGCTACTAATTGCATAGCTTTTGTAATCTTTTTAGTGTTTTTTACACTTCCGATTTTTTTCTTAATCTCTAGTAATGACATTGGTTATTTTAAGTTTAATATTAAGATTAACAGTAATTCTTATGAGAAGAATCCTTCGATAACTTTCTTCATACCTTCTTCAATTTCGTCTGAAAGAGCTTTTTCTTCTTGGATTTTCTTTACAAGTTCTTGGTGTGAAGATTCAACAAGAGCAAAGAATGATTTAACTTTGTTTTGTACTTCTTCTGCTGGAACATTGTCTAAGTATCCTTTAGATGCAGCGTAAAGTACCATTACTTCTTGCCATAGAGCTTGTGGATCATTTTGTTTTTGCTTAAGAGCTTCTACAACTCTTCTACCACGAGTAAGTTTTGCTTTTGTAGCTTCATCTAACTCTGATGCGAATTGAGAGAATGCTTCTAGTTCGTAGTATTGAGCTAGATCAAGTTTTGCAGTACCTGATACTTTCTTCATTATCTTTGTTTGAGCTGAACCACCTACACGAGATACTGAGATACCTACGTTGATCGCTGGTCTTACACCTTTATAGAAAAGGTCAGATTGTAAGAAGATTTGCCCATCAGTAATAGAAATTACATTTGTTGGGATGTAAGCAGATACATCGTTAGCTTGAGTTTCGATAATTGGTAGAGCTGTAATTGAACCACCACCGTTTTCATCGTTTAGTTTAGCTGCTCTTTCTAGTAGTCTTGAATGTAGGTAGAAAACGTCACCTGGGTAAGCTTCACGACCTGGTGGACGACGCAGTAGAAGAGACATCTCACGGTAAGCTACGGCATGTTTAGAAAGATCATCATAAACGATCACTACGTCTTTACCTTTGTGCATGAAGTATTCAGCGATAGCTACACCAGCGTAAGGAGCAAGGAATTGCATTACAGCTGAATTAGCAGCAGAAGCAGAAACTACAACTGTGTAATCCATAGCACCTTTTTCTTGAAGAGTTTTAACTACTTGAGCAGTTTTACCTTCACGTTGAGCTACTGAAACGTATACACAAACCATGTCTTGATTTTTTTGATTGATGATAGTATCTAGAGCTACTGCAGTTTTACCAGTTTGTCTGTCACCGATGATAAGCTCACGTTGACCTCTACCAATTGGTACTAGAGCATCGATAGCTACGATACCTGTTTGTACTGGTTGGTGAACTGATTTACGAGCCATTACGTCTGGAGCTTGATCTTCGTGTTTCATGTGTTTGTCAGCTTTGTATTCACCTTTACCGTCTAGAGGTTTACCTAGTGGATCTACAACTCTTCCTAGGATTTCGTCTGAAACAGGGATAGTTAGGAAGTTACCAGTTGAAGCTACGAATAGTCCTTCACGTACTTGTTTAGAAGCTTGTAGTACTACAGCG
>JAUHYY010000084.1 GCA_030426295.1 bacterium | reverse complement strand
CTTACAAGCAGAATGATGATGTGGCTAAATCCAATACTTGGAGTATCTGAATCAACGAGTCTTAACAACGTACTGGTTTCGCTCAACTTAGATATGGATTCGTTCAACCTATTTAAACAAATCTTAGAAGGGGAATACGCCCTCGGACTTTACGAAGACCAACCACTTATTGTTATTGAAAAACAAAACGAGGAAACTCTAAACCTATTACTCGAAGAACTAGCAAAAGTAGCAGCTGGAATGAATCCAAAACTTATTTCTTACACTCTAGAAGACGGCCAAGTTGCTAGACAGTTAGTACCAAACGAACAAATTACCTACGAGCTAGATGAAGACATATACACATTCGACTTAAAAGACGCAGATAAAGAGTTATACCTAGTTAACCGAGATGCAATATTTATAACTATGTCCGAAGAGATTTTAGAAGTAATAAACGACTCATATAATCCTTTCTCTGCAACACAAGAATACCAAGATGAATTCACAAAATTATTATCAGTAAGTGATGAAGTATTATTCACAACAAGCCAAGAAGTATCTGATCAATTCGGTACAAACTTAGAAGACACCCCTTCAGTAACTTCAGGATTCAATTATTTCGATGACGGAATTCAAACAGTTCATTACTTAGTATGGTAGATAAACTAGTCGACATTGTTCGCAGGGAAAACAAAAAACACGACAACAACTTTGTCTGGAAGACTTCAAAACCAAAAACAAAACTTGACCAAGCTTTACCCCTAATCATTGTAGGAGGACTCATAATAATCCTCTTAACTTTTGCAGTAGTTTATTCTCGAGGCAAAGCAATTGCAGGAGAAATAATTGAACTATCAAAAACAGGATACTTCACCCTCGACTCTGCCAAAGAACAAGTTAAAACAGCCGATTGGAACCAAGCTCTAACAAGTTTTAAGCAATCTCAATCAGTATTCAAAGAACTTAAAGACAAATCACGTTATTTTGAAGGAAGCGTTGCTTCGCCAAAGCTAGTAGCTGAAGCAGGTGAACACCTCTCAAAAGCAGGTGAACTCATGACAAACGTAGTATTAAATGTATCAAACCTTCCAGAAAAAGTACTTGAGATCAACTTAACAAATTCAGATGGACCAAAAGAGTCAATCACTAACGAACTTGTCGCAATCCAGCCAGATTTAATTGAGGTAAATGAAAATCTTAAGGCAGCATTAGAAAAATTCCAGAACGTAAACTCATCACTCCTGCCAAAAGAAACACGTCAACAATTCACCGAGGCAATAGCAGCCCTCGAAGCAATCACAAACCAGTTCGACCAACTAGAAAGAGACCTGCCAGCCATACTCGCACTGCTCGGTAACGATGCAGTTCACCGTTACTTAATTCTAGTTCAAAACAACTACGAACTTCGCCCTACAGGCGGCTTCATAGGAAACCTTATATTCGTAGAAGTAAGCGAAGGAAACATGACCCTATTCGAAAAACACGACGTATACGACTACGACGGACAACTTCGTAACCCAGAAGAAGTACCACCTGAGTACATAGGATTCGTAACTGAACTTGGAATTCGTGACGCCAACTACGTGCCTCATTTTCCAACTTCTGCAGAAAAGATCGATAAACTATTACAACGTGCAAACGCCCCAAGCTTCGACACAATTGTTGCAGTAGACCATAAATTATTAAATGACTTACTTCGACATACTGGGGCAATCAATTTAGAAGATTACCCAGATGGGGAAATCACAGCTGAGAATTTCTCAATCGTTCTTACATACCTAATCGAAGCCAATAAACTTCAAAACATAAATGATAAAGGTATCTTAAAAGGATTCGTCGAAGACCTTAAAACAAAGATATTAGCTAACCCAGACATCACAAACTTACTTCGAATCATCAACATTAATGTTCAAACTAAGCATATCCAACTTTTTAGTAAAGATAATCGAATCCAATCAATTTTCGAACGTTACGGAGTAGCAGGAACAGTCTCAAAAGACATCGCAGACGACGAAGACTACTTATTAATAACGAATAGCTCAATAGGTGGAAACAAAACTGATCCATACATCCAAGAAAGAATAATCCACACAACCAACATCTCTGCCAAAGCCAAAGTCTCAAACGACCTAACGATTAGAAAGTTCCACAGCTTCACAGATCGAGAAGAACTTTACTGGCAACGATTACTTCGACCATTCGGGGTCGAAGAACTTCACGATCCAACAAGATACGTACTTGGTCGAGGCGACAACGTAAGCCAAGTTAAAGTCTACGTACCATTCGGTAGCAAACTAACTTCAGCCTCAGGAATAGACTTAAACACTATTCAAACATTCAACGATTCAGAAACTCTAAAGACATACTTCTTGTTCCCAATGTCAGTGAGTCCAAAGCAAACAACCGAAGTTTCAATTAGTTACGAAACTCCAATCAAACTAAACCCTAAACCCGTAACTGCATACAAACTCAACCTACAAAAACAATCCGGAACAGAGAACGTAATCTTCGAAAAATATTACAACATAGCCGAAAACTTCAAACCAGAAACCTACTACCCTAAAGACTATAACATCGACAAAGAAGGGGATTACTCATACGAGTTTACACTAAACTCGGACACTAAGATGGCGGCGATAATTCGAGATTAAGATAGAAAGTCAATTGCTTCACTTTCATGTTCAACACTTCTATGTGAATCTGTTACTTCTCCTTCAGCAATTTCTAATAAAGTAGAAATTGTTTTTGTGATATTTGAAGATTTTCTAGCTTCGACTGCACTAGGTATTTCATCAGGTAAAAGAGTCATTCCTGCACGAGACAGATATGAGATTATACTTATTACTCGGCCGGTTGAATCCGTAAAGACTGGAGTAGGTCTAGTTCTTGTGATTTCAGATGATTTTATTTCAGTGATTTTTTTATCAAGTACCGATTCAATTCTATCTAGATCTATTTGCACTCTACGAGGATTTCTAAAGTATTGCTCAGGATGCAAGCCGAGTAATGCTAGCAGGTAATTGAAAGTGTCTTTAATATAAGCATTAGCGTCCGTTAGATTGATTTTATCGTCGGATAGTGCAGCAGTAGCGTATCCAAGGTAAACTCTAAAATTCATAGTTTCACCAGAGTAAGTTTCAAACATGACTTCACTAGCACTCATAACTTGTTTATTTAAAGCAATATCTAAAATAGAAGTTTGTACACCATTAACATCAGTCAGTGCATGAACCATTGCATTAAAATCGTACAGAACTATTTCAGGATTAGAAAAATAATCTTTATCCATAAATATTGGCTCACAGGTTAGTAATCTAGTTAGGTCTGCTTGCCATTCCTCATCGGTTTTTCCTCTACCTGTTAGTCGGTTAATGTGTGAGCATTCGGTTAATTCACGTCTACGCATTCCTTCATACTCTTCTAGATTTTCAGTGTCATAGATTACATAAGCAGATCCACCTACGTAGTACATAACAGCACATTCTAATCGAGGTATTTCAACTACAATCTTACTATGCATTGGGTGCGTACTAATCTCATCATTAGGAACACCAAGACCAGTAAGAACTTTCTTGAATGAATCTGTACGATCGATATTTTTGTATCTTTCACTATCATAGTCTTCATCAGCATGAGAATTTGCACCGTCTGCAGCTGAGTTCGCCTCTCTATAGATTCTAATTATTGAATCTTCCCAATTTAAATCAGCTCTAGCCTTTTCAGCTAGTTCGTTAAATCGTCGAGCAAGTTCTTCTATATCAGCCACAATATCAACACTGTCCACTTTTCTCGATGCTAAAATTGCATCTTCACCAGCAGCTAGTAGTGCTTCTTGGATTTTTTTAGGTAAGGCCATAATAGTAGTAATTAATGACCAGTACTGTAGCATATTACGCTGTAATGTCAAGGCGTTCTCCCTCGAGCATCCATTCATTCGCTTTTGTAATCTTAACAGGGACAATATCACCAATTAGCTCTTTACTGCCAGGAAAATGCACTTCT
>JAUHYY010000003.1 GCA_030426295.1 bacterium | reverse complement strand
CCTTTAATCATCTCTCGTAAATTAGTATTAGCCGAAACTCCACCTGCCAAATGCACCTCTTTGGCACCAAACTCCTCGGCAGCCTTTAGAAGTTTCTTAGCTAAGGTTTCATTAATGGCTTTCTGGAAAGAAGCAGCAACATCCGCCTTATCAAAATCTCCTTGGTCTACAAGCCTTCGAACTGCTGACTTTAATCCTGAAAAACTAAAATCATAACCTTCATGCAGCATCGGTCTTGGAAAATCATATTTATCAGGATTCCCCTCAAGACTCAGTTTAGAAATCTCAGGCCCTCCCGGATAAGGCAAACCAAGCATCTTGCCAACTTTGTCGTAAGCTTCACCCGCTGCATCATCAAGAGTCTCACCAAGCACTTCAATATGTTGATCATGCCTGAGTAACACAAGTTCGTTATGCCCACCAGAGACAGTCAAAACCACAGCAGGGAACTCAACTTCATCTTCAATACTCAAGAAATTACTAAATATATGCCCCTTGATATGATTAACAGGAATCACCGGCAAGTTATAAATCATAGCAAGAGCAGCAGCAAAACTCGTACCAACAATAAGTGAAGTCAAAAGCCCCGGATGCGTACTAACAGCAATCGCATCAATATCAGACCATTCTACAAATGCTTGGGCTAAAGCCTCATCAAGCACTGGTTGCAGCTGGCCTACATGAGCGCGAGCAGCAACCTCAGGAACAACTCCTCCTGTTGCACGATGAATATCTATCTGACTCGAGATCACATTGCTCAATACTTCACGCCCATCTTTTACAATGGCAACAGCTGTTTCATCACATGATGTTTCAATTCCAAGAATCAACATAGAACCAGATGGATAATGGATAATAGATAATATATATTTATAGTAATTATTAAAAATTAATAATCAACCTGACTATTTATAACCCAAAGCTAATTACCAATTACTAACTGTGGAACCAATCTCAATCAAAATTATCAAACAGCTAAAAGCTGCAGGTCATGAAGCCTACTGGGCAGGTGGTTGCGTGCGTGACATTTTACTTGGAATCAAGCCAAAAGATTACGATATTGTAACATCAGCAAAACCTGACGAAATTGAAGACATTCTCGAAAAAACAATTCCTATAGGTAAAGAGTTCGGTGTGATACTTGCATTACAAGATGACCACGAATTCGAAGTGGCGACATTCAGATCTGACTCAGGATACTCAGACGGACGTCGACCTGATGCAGTCGAATTTACTAATGCAGAAGAAGACGCAAAGAGAAGAGATTTCACGATAAATGCAATGTTCTATGATCCAACTGAAGACAAGATCTATGATTTTGTAGATGGGCAAAAAGATCTAGAAGCAGGCCTTGTTAGATTTATTGGCGAACCAGAACAAAGAATCTTAGAAGATCATTTAAGAGTTTTGAGAGCTGTAAGATTCAAGAATGTATATGACTTCCAATATCATCCCGACACATACAATGCTGTAAAAAAATATGCAGAAAAAATTACTGACATTTCAAATGAAAGAATTAGAGATGAACTTAATAAAATGATCATTGATAAAAAGAGAGTAGAGGCTTTCAACGATATGGAAGACCTTGGCCTACTTGAAATAATCCTACCTGAAATACAAGAATTAAAAGGCGTAGCACAACCAGCTCATTATCATAAAGAGGGTGATGTGTATGATCATACAATGCAAGCACTCGGCTCAATACCTGAAGGTGAACCTCTTAGTCTGTATTGGGCAGTCTTATTGCATGATGTAGGTAAACCTGACACATTCGAACTCGAAGAAAGAATTAGATTTGATGGTCACGCAGAAAGATCCGCTGAGATAGCCGGACCACTACTTAGACGTTTAAGGTTTTCAAAAAACTTCACTAAGAAAGTTCAGTGGTTAGCCGAACAACACATGTCGGTTTACAACGTTCTAGATATGCCAAAGGCAACTCGTATTAAATGGTTTTTAAAACCTTGGTTTTTAGAATTGTTAGAGCTTAATAAGCATGATATCTTAGGTACCGATCCGGCCGATCTATCAACTTACGAAGAAATAAAAGAACTATACACGAAAGAAGTAAGTGAGTTACCAGATGAGTTACCGAAACTTTTATCAGGTAAGGATATTATGGAGATCAAAGGAATCAAACCAGGGCCAGAACTTGGAGTGATGTTAGAAGATTTAGAAGATTTACAGCTAGAAGGAACAGTCACAACGAGAGAACAAGCCCTTGAATGGCTTAACAATTATCCAGAGCATGACTAAAACTATCGCAATTTATTTTTCAAATCCTGACCCTATGGGTTATCCGTTTGATTTGTTAAATTATTTTGAAACATATAACTGGATTTCAAAAGACATCGAATCAAAAGGAGCAAAAGCCTACATAGTTAGAGCAAGTTCTTATGAAGGTGAAGGCGTTTTCTCGCATGGATGGATTTTTGAGAACGATAAACTCCAAGAGTTTAATGAGAAAATCAAAGCTGATGTTATTTACAACAAAGGAGCCGGAACAGCATTAAGTTGGGTCACAGACTGCAAAATGATTAACGACCCGGAGCTAGACGCAATTTGCGTAGATAAAGTACGAACAGTCGAAATGTTCCCAAGTCTATCACCAAGAACTTTCATTGCACATTCATTTAAGGAATATACAGAGCTCGCTAAAGATTTCAGTGACGACGAATACATTGTACTTAAGAAAAACTTCTTAGCTGGCGGAAATGGGATCTACATACTTCATAAAAATGAAATCACCGAAGACCTTTACACTGACTGGGACGACCTCTTAGTCCAAGAATTTATGGACGGAAAAGTCGGTATTCCTGGTGTAGTCGAAGGTTTACATGACTTACGTGTAACTGTAGTAAATGGTAAACCAACTAACGCCTTAATCAGAGTTCCAGAAGAAGGAAAACTCCTAGCTAACATCAGCCAGGGCGGATCAGGAAAAACTATCCATCTCAATCAAGTACCAGAAGAAGTCTTCGAACTTCTAAAAAAGATCCAAGACAAACTCGACAAATTTAGTCCGAGCATTTACGCAGCTGACTTCATGAACACAGACAAAGGCTATAAGCTAATTGAGCTTAACTCTAGACCTGGGCTACTTCACCCTGATTACTGCGATACTTGGGCTGACTTTAACGACGCAGTTGTTGATCTCCTTGTTGAATCTGCGCAGCTTTAAGAAGTTTGGCATTATAAGTTCGACACCGCTGCAGGAGTCTGGGAAGCCCTGCATTTTCTGCGTAAACATGTTTTACTGCTAACCGTATGGTTAAATCTAGTAACCTAGCATTATCTGGTGTTCTCAGTTCTAAACCCATAAATTTATCAATATCATCAAATATTCTAGTGTCATCTCGACCTTAATTTAAGATTTCTGGACTAACATAAATGTTTGGGATTTCATGATTGAATTGATCTTCATCAGGATCTCTCAAGTGTGAATTAATTCCATTGCTCATTTCTATAGTTAATATACAAAACAATCAGGAGTTGTTCCTCCTAGTCTTTCTCGTAGCTCGTCAGCAAGCTGTCTGCATTTCTCTTTAACTGCTGGTGAGATTGTTGGCTCAGTTGAAAAAGGGGTATAATTCAGGCCTCTTAACTGTGCCTCAAGCATAGCTACAGCATGTTCTTGCTCAACTCCACCCTCAAAATTACTAGATACAGCACCAGACAAATGCCTGTATGCTTGTTCAGTAAGTCGTTGTAAACCTTGGTTCATAATCAGGTTTTACAAATAATAGATTAGAGCTTAGCAATCTTATGCTTACGTTGTCAATAATGGTAGTCTTTTCCTATCATTATCGTCGAAGCTCTATACAGTTGTTCGAGCAACAGGATTCTCACAAATTGGTGTGTGAATGTCATTTTTCCAAATGATAAACGCATATCAAATTTCTGTTTAAAATTTTCAGGCAACCCGTATGCTCCTCCAATTACAAAACAAATCTTATCACCCATATCTTTCTTTTGTTGCATGAATTTCGCGAACTTTTTAGAGTTCATCTCATCACCAACTTCATCAAGTATCACATTAAAGTAGTCATTTTTAAGATGCATATTTATATTGAAAGCATCACGTTCAATACGCTTTTCCGTATCATCAAGCTTAGCTTCTTTAAGCTCAATAATCTCAAGGTTCCAATGACTCAATCGTGCAATGTAATCCTGAGCCAAGCTTAAAAAATTCTTATGTTTGAGTTTCCCAACTGCAATTATTTTGATATACAATTTACGTTAATTTAGACTATGAACATTAAGAAAGGTACAGAAATCGAAATACTTATTCAACATCTCAACATAAACGGTAAGGGGATTGGCAAGTACGAAGACTATAATGTTGCTGTTAACAGGTGTTTTCCAGGCGACAAAGTTATATGCGTAATTAAAAAGATTAAAAGAAATTACATCGAAGCAGAGCTCGTAAAAGTTGTTGAGGAATCAGGCCTGAGAGTACCAGCAAGATCTAAGCATGCCCAGTACTCAGGAAGCCCATGGGAAGTTCTAAGTTACGATTATCAGTTAGAAGTGAAGCAAAAAGAAGTAGAGCGAATAATAGGTAATACAGGTAATGATAATACTCAAATCTTAGATATCATTGGGATGGACGACCCTTGGTACTACAGAAACAAAATGCAGTTCTCATTCGGTTACGATGAAAATATGAGCCCAGTTCTCGGATTTCATGTATCAGGCCGACGCTACGACATTTACGATCTAGAAGAAGACTTTTTATGCGAAGAATGGATCCCCGAATTCGTAAACTACTTTAGACAAAGAACTTTAAAAGCTGGATTCACTCCATACAGATTCAAAAATGGCGAAGGTCAACTTAGAGAGCTCACAGTCAGAGTAGGAAAGCGCACAAACCAGGTAATGGTAATTCTTTCTGTATCTGAACAAATGCCTACAGAAGAAGCGAACAAAATTTTAGAACAAGCAATGCATGACTTGCCATATATAAACTCAGTATGGCTTGAGGTAGTAACTGTGCAAGCAGGTCGCAGAACCGAAAAAATTCTTACACACATAGCTGGAGATAAGGATATTCAGGAAAAACTAATTACCAATAACCAAGAAATGACCTACCAAATAGGTCCAAACACTTTCTTCCAGCCAAACACACATCAAGCTGAAGTGATTTACCAAAAAGTTGCAGACCTAGCTCACCTCGACGGAACTCAAACAGTCTACGACCTCTTTTGTGGAACAGGAACAATCGGCCTAAGCCTCGCTTCAAACTCAAAACATGTTTACGGTATAGACCTTGTTGAGGAATCAATTGAAAAGGCTCACCATAACCAAGAAATAAATAAAATCCAAAATGCTACTTACATAGCAGGCGATATATTCAAAACAAAGCTCGACTGGCCAAATCCAGACCTAGTAGTTTTTGATCCTCCTCGAGCTGGACTAAACCCGAAACTCATCGAGTACATCACCAGTCTCGCTCCAAAACAAATCATATATGTTTCATGCAATTTAAAATCATTTGCACATGACCTTGAAGCATTTAAAGAGCATGGGTGGAGTTTAAAAAGCATACAACCAGTAGATCAATTCCCTCACACAAGACATTTAGAGGTGGTGGGTGAATTGACATATGCGGACAATACATGTTAAAAATAGGTCTTATTTAAGTGCACCATATGGCTACACGAAGAAATAAAGCCCATGGCCCAAATGGAACAGAGCTGTTAGATCAAAGAGTTGAGAGAACAGTTGGTATAAGTATACCTGTAGGTCCTGACAGAACTGTAGTGTTAAGAGAAGCAGAAGACACAGGAGCAGAAGTATCTGCGTCGGGTGTTTTTGATTTAGCTTTAACAGTTGAAGAAAGAATAGATCCAGATACACCAATTAAAGAAGCAGATAGTGACCAGATTCTAGAATATAAAGCTAAAAAAAGAAGAGCAGCTGAAACTGCTCACAGGCTAAGGCTTGATATCCAACAGAGTATTAGATTTCTTGCAGAGGGAGTTTTTAATAATAGATTTGTAGGAAAAAGCAAAAAGTTAATTCAATTATCCGAGAGTTTAAGAGCCGAAATCAAACTCTTAAAAGGATACATATCTAAAGAATTAGATGACGAAAGCCTAGCTTTAGCAGGCAGCATATTAGCGCCTTCTAAAGTAGTAGTAGACCTAGAATTAAATCCAGACATAAATGTAGATTATGTATTAGCAGCTCTAATACGTATTCATACACTCTTAGAAACATTAGAATCTAACTTAGAAAGTCTAAGCTGGGATCCTTTAAAGAGATACAATAAATGCATGAGCTGGAACGATGAGCTCAAAAAAATAGCTGAAATTCTTAAAAAAGGAGACTTCGAAAGAATTGCTGGGGAACAGCACTTTACAGATTTTGAAGCTAAAGAGTAAACATACCATTCTCATAGATTACCACTTCTGATCCGTCACCAAGGGTAGCGGTAACTTTTCTATCTGTAGTTGAAACTATATCTGTATGCACAACTGAGTTATTGAATCCTAGTTCTTCCCATTGTTCTTCAGTAACTTCTCCAGGGTTACCTCTATAGCTGTCTCTGTATGCACTACCGACCGCAAGGTGAGTATTACCGAATTCTCCACCTACATTTTCATCGAATAGAGTTTCACCCATGAACTTAGTGATTCTACTAAATCTCTTATCAGTTAAGCTGTACTCTCCAATCTTGTTAGCGTTTTCAGTAGCAATCATTTCTTTAAGCATATCTTCATTTTCGTCAGCTTCAGCTTTAACAACTAGACCATCCTTAAACTCAAGTCGCACTCCCTTAATGAGTTGACCATATCTATAAAGTGGTTGGTTAAAGTTGATCCATCCTTCAGTACCTCTCCAGTCAGGCGAGATAAATAATTCGAAAGAAGGAATGTTACATCCACGCCCACCAAGCCATTGCCGGTCAGCACCAAGTTGTACCTTTAGATCAGCATCAGCACCTTCAACATGAAGCCATCTCATATCTAGTGCGTTTAACTTGTCTTTGTAGTCTTCGATCATTCCATTAACTTCTGTCCATTTAGCGATAGGATCATCTTCTCTAAGGAAACAAGCTTCAATAATTTGTTCCCAATATTCTTCAAGTGTCATACCAACTTCGCTCGCCATAGCTTCTGTTGCATACATTGCAAGTGTCCAGCTGCATTTGTCTTCATCAACTCTTTTCATGAATGCATTTTTGTAGAACTTAGCAGCTTTACTTTGTTCCATAATCTTTGAACCAGGAACACCCTTAAGCTCATGTTTGTCAGCTTCAGCAATAATAGATACAAAATGAGTACAAGTATTTAATCTTTCAAGCATGTATTCTTTTGGCATCCAATTAAGCTGTTCATCTGATGCATGATCAAAGAAATTCTTAGAAAGACCATCTGGTAAAAACCTAATGATTGTATGACCTCCAGCTTCAAGAACAGCAGTTTGTAGATGGATAAGCATAGGCTTTGCACATTCAGGAACATTCAAGCAAACTACATCACCTTTATTGATTCCTTTTCCACCCCAAAGGGCAAACTTAATTAGAACATCAGCATATTTCTTAAGTATCTCGTCTGAAGGTTGGTAGGTCATGATTTTTTTTAGGTTATTTATTCTAAAAAGCATATTAACTCTAACCCCCAAATTCACAAAGGAGAAATATTTAAAATTTCTATATGCCATTAGCCATTAGCTATTAATCCACCCACTTAATAGAGCACCCTTGGGAAGGGATCTGTTGTTCTTGGTAGTGTGTAGCCCCATCTAGTATTGCTTCGAGAGCATTTGAAACTTCTTCTATTCTACCGTGGTAAAACAGTTCACGATTTTTATCGAACACATAAATATCAGGCGTACATACAGCATCATATTCACGAGCGATTGATTGGTCTTCATCACGTAGATAAACAAAATTGTATTCCATGTCATCAGCTCTTTGTTTCATTCCTTCGAAAGAATCTTCAGGATGTTTAGAAGGATCATTTGGATTGATACCGATAACTTGTATGCCCATGTCTTCGTAGTCTTCTTGTAGTTCAATTATGTCTTGTTCAATTGCTTGAACGTATGGGCAGTGTACACACATGAAAATTATCACTAGTGCTTCTTTTCCTGCATAAGAATCAAGTGAATGAAACTCGCCATCTATACCTTTTAAGTTGAACTTCGGTGCCGGAGTACCCATATCTATATCTTCTGACTTCAAAAGAACCATATAACATAATTTAAATTCCTCATTACCATTAATACTTATATATGAATTAATTTCAACTTAATCTTACTCTTAATCTTAAACTTCGATATGATATTAGCAATTAGCCATTAGCTATTAGCTGTTTCATGATCATCTTCGAAGAAGTAACAAAAGCACACGGAGAGCAAATAGTCCTTTATAAAGTGAACCTTACAATAGATAAAGGAGAATTCGTATCAATCATTGGGCCAAGCGGAGCAGGTAAGTCTACATTGTTCCATTTATTGATTGGCGCAGATAAACCAAAAGAAGGTCGTATTTTAATTGATGGAATAAATCTTGCTGATCTTGATTCCTCTGGATTGCAGCTATATAGACGAAAGGTTGGAATGGTTTGGCAAAGTTTTAAATTACTACCAAAGAAAACTGTATTCGAGAATGTAGCTTTTGCCCTTGAAGCACTAGACGAAGAGCAAGCAGAAATTATGTTGAGAGTTCCACAAGTTCTAGAGCAGGTTGGTCTTGCTGATGCAGCCTATAGATTCCCAGCTCAGCTTTCTGGTGGTGAAAAACAAAGATGTGCAATCGCACGAGCCTTGGTTCACAATCCAAACCTTATTATTGCTGATGAGCCTACAGGTAATTTGGATCCAAAGACATCAGAAGAGATTATTAACATTTTCAAAGAGATAAATGCCAATGGTGTTACAGTAATTTTAGCAACTCATGATATGTCTGTAGTAGACGCAGCAAAGAAGAGAGTAGTAGTGCTCGACAACGGCCATGTCGTAAGAGATAAAATTAAATCGACTTATATTGGATAATCGATTATACTCCTAACCTCCTAACAAAAATCAATGTCAGAAGACGTAAAAAATTTGGATTTTCATTCGATGTCAGACCCAGAAATTGAGTCGTCACTGAAGAACTTCCAGATAAGTTTAACAATTTCAGAAGCGAAAAAAGTTCAAGACCTACTCGGGCGACCACCTTCAATTACTGAAGCTGTAGTTTGGGGTATTCAAGGTTCAGAGCATTGTTCATACAAAAGTACTAGGCCTTACCTAAGAAGCCTACCTACAGATGGTAAGTACGTAATACTTGGACCATCAGAAGATTCAGGTATCGTTGAGATCGCAAATGTAGACGGTAAGAAATACGGAATTGTAATGGCTCACGAAAGTCATAATCATCCATCTCAAGTTGTACCTTATGAAGGTGCTGCCACAGGTATTGGTGGAATCACTAGAGATATTACTTGTATGGGGGCAAAGGTTATTGCTACAGCTGACCCGTTAAGATTCGGTCAAATTGATAGAAATGAAACAAAACTAATTGCAGATGGTGTAGTTGCAGGTATCGAAGGTTACGGTAATCCAATCGGTGTACCAAATATCGCAGGAGACGTTTACTTTAACCAAGACTATAACGACAACTGTTTAGTTAATGTTGTTGCTCTTGGAGTACTAGCAGAAGATGAAATTATTCATTCATACGCTCCAAAAGGTGCTGGTGAAGAAGGTCACGCAATGATTGTAGTTGGTAAGCCAACTGACCAAAGTGGATTCGGTGGGGCATCATTCTCATCTCAAGTCTTAAACGAAGAAGACAAGCAGACAAACAAGGGTGCTGTGCAAGAACCAAATCCTTTCTTAAAGAAACATTTATTCTCAGCAACTTACGATCTATTCAGAAAGCTGAAAGAAATGGATATGATCCACAGAGTAAGTTTCAAAGATCATGGTGCAGGAGGAAACGTTTGCTCAACAGTAGAACAAGTAGAACCAGCTGGATACGGTGCAGTAATTGACCTAGAAAAAGTACCAACTGCTGTAGACGGTCTACCACCATACGTAATCGCATGTTCAGAAACTCAAGAAAGATTCATGTGGATTGTTCCTCAAGAAATCAAACAAATGGTAATAGATCACTACAATATTACTTGGGATCTACCAGATATCGCTAAAGGTGCAATGGCTGCAGAAATCGGTCATGTGACTACTGAAGAAAAATACATCATGAGATGGCATGGCGAAGAAATCATAAACGCAAGACCATGCGATATTACAGAAGGTTTACTCGTCGACAGACCACACACTCCAGTTAAAAAAGAACAATCAGACACAGGTATCGATCTTAGCTGGGATGAAATTGTTACTAACTTAAAGAAAGTAGTTAGTCATGAAAACGTAGCATCACGTGCTCCAATTTATGAAAACTATGACAAAGATGTACAAGGAATCACAATCATCGAACCAGGTGAAGCAGATGCAGGACTAATCGCTCCACTTCTAAACAGATTTGAATTAGATGGAAGAGAAGAACAAAAAGTAGGAGTAGCACTTTCAGTAGATGCTAACCCTCGCTACGGTAGAATCTCTGCCAAAGACCAAGCAGCTCATGCAGTTGTAGAAGGAATGCGTAACGTTGCTGCAATAGGTGCAACTCCTTGGTGTATTACTGATTGTCTAAACTACGGTTCACCAGAAGCAGCAGAACAAATGCAAGAAATAATCGACGGTATCGAAGGAGTAGGTGAAGCACTAAGAGCAATCCCAGTTAAAGGACTCGACGAACCAACGCCATGTATTTCAGGGAACGTATCTCTATACAACTTCTCAAAAAATATGTCGATTCCACCTTCAGCAATCATTGGAATGCTTGGTAGAATTCCTGACTACTCAAAAGCCATTACGATGGACATTAAAGACCAAAACAGCGCTCTGTACCTAGTAGGTAACAGAAAGAAAGAAATGGGCGGATCTGTATTATTCGAGGTTCTAGAAAAAGATCTTTCAGAAGGTAAGCTGCCAGAACTTAATTACGAATCAGCTAAGGCAGAAATCTATTCAATGATCGATGCAGTAGATAACGGATCAGTAGTTGCAGCCCATGATATCTCAGACGGTGGAATGATCGTTTCAATTCTAGAAATGTTCTTCAACGGACCAGAAAATCTTGGAGCGATGTTAGACATCCCATCAGAAGTAATTGGTCTAACAATGGCAGAAACTTTATTTACAGAAACTGGAGGATTCATCTGCCAGGTAACAGATGATGAAAAATTCAAACAAACAATAAATCAACATGGTGCAGTAGCACACAAATTAGGTGAGCTCACACAAGACGCAACCCTGACAATCAACGATCAAAAATTAACAATTAAAGAATTCAAAGAACTCCACACAAACGGCCTCCGAACAAAACTAAAATAACCATTACCATTATCCATTATCTATTATCCATTCATGACTCAGATAGCAATCATCACATCACCAGGGCACAACACAGAAGTAGAATCACTTCGTGAATTAAAACGTGCAGGTTTAGACGCAAGAATTTATAGATGGAACGAAGACGCTAACGAGATTAGAAATGCAGAAAGCTTTTTGATTCCAGGTGGATTTTCGTACGAAGATAGAGGTCGAGCAGGATTAATATCAGCTCAAAACCCAGTAATGCAAGTTGTATACGAAGAAGCGCAAAAAGGTAAACCAGTAATGGGAATCTGTAACGGGGCACAAGCATTAGTAGAAATGAAACTTATTCCAGGAGACACTCAAAACACTAAAGCTTTAGCACTAGCTAAGAACAAACGTGTAAAAGATGGCAAAATCCTAGGTACTGGATACTACAACGTTTGGGTGTGGCTAAAACGAACAGTTGAAAAAGGTCGAACACCATTTACTCACTTCGTAGAAGATAGACCATACATGGTTCCAATCGCACATGGTGAAGGTAGATACTCAACAATCTATGAAGACCTTCCACAGAAATTACAAGAAAACGAACAAATCGTATTCAAATACTGTGATAAAGACGGAAACATAGTCGATGAGTTCCCAGTTAATCCAAACGGAGCACTATTAAATGCTGCATCAGTTTGTAATCCAGAAGGAAACGTAGTTTCAATAATGCCTCATCCAGAAAGAGGTCGAGGACCAGCTCCATTACTTGAAATGTTCGCATCACTAAAGCATCACTTAGAAGAAAAACCAAAACTATTCAGCTTCGAAAGATACGACCTTGCAGAACCAAATAAAGAAGTAGAAAACTACGAACTTGATGGTAAAGAATTAGTAATCGAAGAAATCATTACAGATAACGAAGCATACACTTTAGAAAATACACTTCAGAAAGTTCTAGATAACAAAGAGATCAAACTAAAGAGATACACTCACTACGAAATCAAAGGCGACTTATCTGATGCAGATTTCGACACAATCCACGAAAGCGGAGAACTCTACAATTCAAACAAAGAAGCTGCAGTAACTAAAGAAGTTGTAGGCGAAGGACAATCAGCTTTACTAGTTAGATATCGAGAAGACTTCGAAGGACAATCTAAAAAATCGAACCTAGGGCACCATTACAATTTACCAGTTACAGAAATTAAAAAAGGAACCCTATGGGTATTCGAAGGTGTAGATCAATCAGCTATGAAAGAAATCTTAGATACAGGACTTTTCTTTAACATTAATTCACAAGTAGCTTATGAGTACTTATAAAGAATCAGGAGTAAACATCGAAGCAGGCGACTCTGCTTCACGTGCCGCATACAATGCAGCAAAACAGACTTTTGCATCAAGACAAGGAATGATAGGTGCTCCAGTAATAGCTGATGATGGCTACGCAGGATTAATCGACATGGGTGATTTCTACCTAGTACAAAATGACGACGGGGTCGGAACAAAATCAATGGTCGCAAGCCAAGTAGGAAAATTTGACACATTAGGACGAGACCTTCTTTGCATGGTTGTAGATGATGCAATCTGCGTAGGTGCAGAAGTTTTCTCAGTTACAAACACTATGGACATTGCAAAAGTAGAACCAGAAACTACAGCACAATTAATGGAAGGCTTAAAACAAGCTGCTATCGAAGAAAAAGTTGCACTAACTGGTGGTGAAATTGCAGAAGTTCCTGGTCTTGCTAAAGGCCTAATCTGGAACTCAACAGCAGTAGGTATCGTAGCGAAAGACAAAGTTCTTGATGGATCAAAAATCGAACCAGGTCAAAAAATTGTAGCACTCCCCGCAAACGGATTCAGATCAAACGGCCTAACTTTAGTAAGACACATCCTCGACACAAAGGTAGGACCAACATGGTACGAGAAGTCTTTCCCAGATGGGCAGCAGTCATGGGGAGAAGCAGTACTTACTCCGTGCAGAATCTATCATGCAGAACTACTGAACCTAATCGGACGATACGGCGAAGAGTCAAAAGTTAACATTGCAGGAATATCTCACATCACAGGTGGTGGTCTAAGAGGAAACCTAAACAGAATCCTTGGACAACACGGAGCAAAAATCAACTTTGATGAATCAAAAGTTCCAGCGGTTATGCAGGCAGTAGTAAACCTAGGCCGAGTCGAATTCGAAGAAGCTCTAAAAACTTGGAATATGGGTATGGCAATGCTTGTGATTACTACTGAGCCAGAAAAAGTTATCGATGCAATAGATGGAGCATGGGAGATAGGAGAAGTGACAAGCTCAGGTAAAATAGAAGTATTGACTTCTTAGAGCTCAAATGGTTTAATCGGCTTCGTGTAAACATTTTTCATGAACGCCACAAGTAAACCAAACTCAGCATTAGCAATAAGAGAAACTAAGTTTCAAGACATACTTGCTGACCCAGACTCAGTAACAATTCTTGAATTGGATCCCTCTAGTTCAGGCAATCATTTAAGAGGAGCCGGTCAGTTAGAATTTATCGATGAAGAATGGCGATTAGCTCTACGGCATGTACATGAGGATGTTCTGCCTTATATTAAGAGATTGTACGTTTGGTTTAGAGTAGCAAATGAAGACTTCGACATTTATGATAAACTCGAAGAACTACCTACAACAATTGATGACTATAACTTAAGAATAAGATTTTTAATTGCAGCTATCGAAGACCTAGATAACTCAAACGTTCCAGAAGAAATGGTACAACTTAAAAATACTATTGTTACTTTTTATAAGAATGATCTCGAAGTTGCAGAAAAATTATATGCAGCAACTAAAGATACAAAGCAAAGAGTAACTGCTGCATAAAAATTTTAGGAATCCATAAAATCAATAACCTAACCTATATACAACTAACCTAAGTTGTATGGATTTTTTTTGGACTAAATGCCTAACCAAACATCCCAAACAGATTTACACCAGAGGCGATAAATCGCTCTTAGACAACCTTTCGCCTTCAATCGCTATAGTCGGCTCAAGATGTATGACTAACTACGCAGAACAAGTTCTCGAAACTCTTATTCCAGCATTAGTCAGAAACAATGTAACAATAGTGAGTGGGGGAGCTTTCGGTATAGATTACTACAGTCAAAAGCTAGCATTAGAATATAACGGTAAAGTTATTACAGTTCTTGGCAGTGGAATCAATAACCCCGTCCCCAAAACAAACTCACAGTTTTTCAAACGAGTAGAACGAAAAGGCCTAATCATTTCAGAATACCCAGGCGACCACCCCGCAACAAGATACACATTCCCAGAAAGAAATCGCCTAATAAGTGCACTAGCAGATCTCGTGCTAATAGTTGAAGCCAGAGAAAGATCAGGCTCATTAATCACAGCTAACTTTGCACTCGAACAAGGTAAAACTGTTGCAGCTTACCCAGGCAGAACAATTGACCCACTCTCAAAAGGAACAAACTCCCTCATTAAGCAAGGAGCACACTTAGTTACTTGCCCAAGAGACATCTTAGAACTATTAGGTATATCAAAATCAAATAGAGATCCTGTTCAGCAAACTCTTACAGAGATCTACTCTAGTTAGTAACTCTTAGCACTTCACTCAAAGAAGTCTTACCTTCAATTACCTTCAGCACACCATCTTGTTTCATAGTAATCATACCTCGTTTCAAAGCCTCGGCTTTAAGAACAGTAATTGATTGTCCGTTCAAAATTAGATCTCTAAATGCATCATCAACTCTAAGCATTTCTGCAATTACATTTCTACCTAAGAATCCAGTATGGTTACATTGATCACAGCCTTGAGCTTGTGGCAATTCAGCTGGCACAACATATTGCTGACCAGTAACCGCTGAAATATCAGCAAGGTCTTTTTCAAGGATTGCCTTATCATTTTCACTTGCTGCAGCATTTTTAACACAATGCGGACAGAAGGTTCTCACAAGTCTCTGAGCCATTAACATATCAAGAGCAGGGGCAATCATCACAGGATTCATCCCAATATTCACAAGTCTTGGAATACTCTCAAGCGCACTATTTGTATGCAAAGTACTGAGCATTACATGACCAGTTAAAGCAGCTTGAATAGCTGTGTTCGCAGTATCTAAATCACGGATCTCACCAATCATAACCACGTCAGGATCCTGTCTCAAAATTGACTCAAGTCCATTTGCAAAAGTATATTCACGTTCCTCATCTATTTGACTCTGAACTATATTATCTAAATGATATTCAACCGGATCTTCAAGTGTGATGATTTTCTTTTCAGGGCTATTGTACTTAGAAAGTAGGGTATACAAAGTAGTCGTCTTACCAGAACCTGTAGGACCAGTAACAAGAATCATACCTTGAGATAAGCTACTAACCTCATCAAGCATCTTTAGATACTCAGGTCTGAATCCAAGTTCTTCAAATGTAGCAAACTTCTTACCAGAATCTAAGATTCTTAACACCAAAGTTTCACCCAACGCTGTAGGTAGAACTGATACTCTGACATCAATATTTCTTTCATTATAAACAAAACTTATACGACCATCTTGTGGTACTTCATGTACATTAAGCTTCATCTTAGCTTCATATTTTATCTGTTGCACAAGCTGATCATAAACAGATCTATCAATACGGGCTACATCTTGGAGCATACCATCAATTCTAAATCGAATTAGCACAGCTTCATCTTCAGGCTGAAAATGGATATCAGATGCATTTGTCTTAATCGCACCAAGTTCTAATGCATTCAAACCTTCTTTAGCATTTGAAATCCCAATCTTCTCAGCAATAGATGCCAAGTTCTCAATTTCTTTCTGATAATCTTCAATCTTTGTTTCATCAACCTTTGTCTGCACCACTTGTTTTTCTTTCGATTGTGCTTGGTGGAAAAGCTTAACAGCTTGCCGGATTCCTTCTTCAGTCGCTAGGTTTAGCTGAAGTTCATAACCAGCCTCAACTAACTGATGCATAACAGATTTAGTAATTTCATTTTCAGGATCAGCAACAGCAATTCTCAGTTTCTTCCCAAGTCTAAAGAAGGGGATAAGCATCGCCCTTTCAACATCATTCGCATCAAGAATGAAATAAAGATCTGGATTTATTGGAGTTCGCGCAATATCGATATATCCATATTTCCCACTACTCTGTGCAGTTTTCTGCGTATCTTCTTCTTTCAAATCTTGATTAATTTGAGTCGCAGCATCAGCAAGAGACGTGTCTTGAAGGTTCTTTTGAACTGGAGCCTCCTTAGTTAGATCTGTAATACTTCTGTCTTCAGGCATTGGTTGAGATATAATTTATCTCTATATTATACCAAAAAACAGCCAAAATTAGTAGGGTTTTACCTCAATTTCGTCCTGTCTGCATGCTGATAGACACTACAAGAAGGAAAATCCCCATTACAAAAGATATCTGCATGCGACTTAAGTACAGCCTGTATAGACTGACTCAAGGCTAAACAAGCACCATTGACTTCTATGGCTTCAACACCAATAACTGGCACACCCAGCTCTGTGAATCCATCTAAGGATACTTCATTAGCAGACGCACCAATTATAAGTGGTTTGTTTATTGTTTCTTTAAAATATGGGCACTTAGTACTCATTAGGCGTTTTTAACTGCTTCATGTATAGCTGCACCACCTTCTTCATCGATTCCATCGATTGTAGCTAGATCAGTAGCTGTAAGACCTTTAAGTTGAGCAACTTGATTCAAGTTAGCTTCGTTAAGGGCATCAATGTATTTTTGATCAATTTCAAGGCTTTCTATAGTAACTTCTTGTACTACGGGTTCTTCTCCTTCAGGAGTTTCTACCTTAATACCAGCTTCAACCATTTTTTGTCTTTCTTCTTCAGATAGATCAGCAACATCAAGAATATCTACTTCCATACCAATAAGTTTAGAAGCAAGTCTTACATTTTGACCGCTCTTACCAATAGCAAGTGGTCTTTGATCTTCTTCAACATAAACTTTAGCTAAGTTTGCTTCTTCATCAATATCAATGAATGAGATCTTAGCAGGAGCAAGAGCTGATTTAAGGAAGTTAACTTTGTTTTCATCCCATTTAATTACATCAATTCTTTCACCGTTAAGTTCATCCATAAGACTTTGGATTCTCACACCTTTTTGACCAACACATGAACCGATTGGATCAATTTGTTCATCATTAGATGCAACCGCAATCTTAGATCTCACACCTGGATCACGTGCAATAGACTTGATCTCAACAACACCTTCAGAAACTTCAGGAATCTCAAGCTCAAGAAGCTTTTGTACAAGCCCTGGATGAGTTCTAGAAATCAGTAGTCTTGGACCCTTAGTAGTTTTAATTACTTTATCTAGGTAAAGCTTAATTCTTTGCCCAGCGTAGTATCTTTCATTTCTAATTTGATGATCCTTTGGAAGCTCAACAATGATTTTACCAAGGTCAACAAACACGTTTTCATTTTGTACTCTATGAATTTGAGCATTCAATAGCTCATTTTCTCTATCTTTGAACTCTTCGTACATGATAGTTCTCTCAGCTTCTTGCAATCTTTGGATAATCACTTGTTTAGCAGCTTGAGCAGCAATTCTTCCATACTCAAGTGGAGTCACATCAATCTTAATCATGTCACCAGCTTTAGCGCTTTTCTTGTATTTCTTAGCATTCTCAACACTAATCTCTAGATCGTCATTTCTCACACCATCATCAACAACCTCTTTAACAATATAAATAGTAGCGTTCTCACCATTGTCAGAAAGTTCTACTTCAAGTTCTTGATCTTTACTACCGTAGTCTTTTCTATAAGCAGCTTTTAGCGCAGCTTCAATAGTCTCAAATACTATTTCTTTAGGAAGATTTTTTTCAGCAACTAACTGATTAATTGCTGCTAGAAAGTGTGATTGCATGTGATTTGATTAAAATGAAAACGACCAAGGCTGAATATAACCTTGATCTCGCAACCGAATATTACAATCAAACATGTAACTATGCAAGGGAACTTTACTCAAAAAGCTTCCCAATAACCTTCTTAATAGTCTCATACTTAAACCCTCTACCTGCCAACCCCCTGTACATCTTCTCTTTAAGCTTAAGCTTTTGCTCTCGGTCATAAGTTTCATACTTTTGTAGTTGCCCAGCATATCTAACCTTTGCAAATTGCAGTGCAGTCTCATCAAAGTTGAACTCATCAAACTCAATCTTTTTCTTAATACCTTTCTTCTTTAGCTCATACATAATCTTCACAGGCCCATTCTTAGAGTAGTACTTAGTTCTAACAAAAGACTCAGTAAACCTAGCATCAGACTGAAACCCAAGCTCTTTAAGCTTATCAAGCACTAAGTTAATTTCAGCTAAAGAAGCTTCGGAGAATTTCCTTCGAAGCTTCTTTCTAAGTTCTACTTCACTGTGATCTCGTCGAGACAAGTAATCACAGGCTTTGTTAAATATTTCTGATGAGTATTCAGCCATATTTATGCTACTTCTTTAGCTAATTTAATAACTTCTTTCTCAATTTCTTTAGCTACTTTAGGGTTTTCTTTAAGATAGATCTTTGCATTTTCACGACCTTGCCCGATAGTTTCATCTTTATAAGAATAGAATGCACCACTCTTACGAGTTACGTTGTATTCATCAGCAAGATTAATCAGGTCACCTTCGTATGAGATCCCTTTGTTGAACATAATATCGAACTCAGCAATCTTGAATGGGGGAGCAATCTTATTCTTAACTACTTTAACTTTAGTTTTATTACCAACTAGTATTTTACCGTTTGGACCATTACCTTCAATTTTACCTGCTGATCTGATCTCCATTCTTACAGAAGAGTAGAATTTAAGCGCATTACCACCAGTAGTTGTTTCAGGGTTACCAAACATTACACCGATCTTCATTCTGATTTGGTTAATGAAGATAATTGATACATTTGATTTACTAACAGCAGCAGTAAGCTTTCTTAAAGCCTGACTCATTAGACGAGCTTGAAGACCCATGTGACTGTCTCCCATCTCACCTTCGATTTCAGCTCTTGGAGTAAGTGCAGCTACAGAATCAACAACAATAACATCTACAGCATTTGATCGAACAAGTGTTTCAGTAATTTCTAGAGCTTGTTCACCACTGTCTGGCTGTGAAACAAGAAGATTATCAATATCTACACCAATCTTTCTTGCATATTCAGGGTCTAATGCATGCTCAGCATCGATGAAGGCAGCTTGACCACCCTGTTTTTGAGCTTCAGCAATAATATGAAGTGTAAGTGTAGTTTTACCAGAACTTTCTGGACCATAAATTTCTGTGATTCTACCTTTTGGAATCCCACCACCTAGTGCAAGATCAAGAGATAGGGAACCAGTAGGAATAGTTTCAATATTAATCTTTTCTTGAGCACCAAGTTTCATAATAGAACCTTTACCAAAGTTCTTTTCAATTTGAGCAAGAGCAAGATCCATAGACTGTGATTTTTGGTCTTTTACTTTTTGTTCTGCTTTTGTTGTTTTGCTGTCCGCCATTTTTATTTGGTTAAATTTTGTTTTTGTAAAATGAGTATAGGTGAGTGCGCTCTCACCGTCAACATAATTTTTACAAATTGATAATAATTGGCTCTATTTAAACCAAAATTAAATATTCTTTAAATGGAAGTAATCCATTATGCCTCTTTTTGTTCCATAAACTACGTTCTTTCCTCCACATTGCTTGCAGTTAAAAACGTACTTTTTACCATCTCTATGAACCTCTGCTACTTCTTTACAGTCCTTACAATAAAAGGTGATCTTATTAGCATCAGGATCAACTACTTGTTCTTCTGTTTTTTCTTCAGTCATTATAAACCTGTTCTTATCATATGATTCTCATTCACTTTAGTCTCTGGATTTTGTTCGCGCAAGTGATCGCTATAGACTTGATCAGTAGATGGTGGAGTAATCGGTTGCCTTTGTCTTTGTTCTAGTTTACGAGCAATTTCTTGCTGTTCAGCCCACATTTCTCGAGTTGCATCAGTATTTTCAGAAACTATATCTTCAACAATCTCAGGTAAGACTTCTTCTATTTCTTTTTGTTTTCTAAGACCTCCAATTGTTGAAATAAATGCACCAGTACCACCAATGTATGCACCGAATCCAGCTGTCTTATTCGCAAGGTTAATGCCAAAGTCATCACTGAAATAAACAGACATCATTAGAAACACCATATATAAATACGCTGGACCATGTAATTTTTCTAAAACTCTTCGCGACATTGGCAGCTTAGCTTCACGTTTAAATCGGAACTTAAAAGTGATCAATCCTATTGTAATAACATTTAAAATAAGTAAGCTTACGCCCATCATTGCTGTAGGACCAGTAATACCTAAATAGCTAGCTCCAGCATTGAAAGCATCCACATCAGAGTACCAAGGCATAAAAAGCGAAACCGATGAGACAGTTATACCTAAGTACATTGCTTTATACCTCGCAGGTAAATTCTTGTATTTCTCGCTAGCCTTGCTTAACATCCTTACCGAGATTAACTAAAATTATTCTAAAGACAATTTATCTTTATAAAAACATTCTGTCAAAGTTATGAAAAAAATCGCAATAGACATACGAGAAGCAGTTGCAGACAATCCAGCAGGAAAGGGGATCTACAACCTCAACCTTGCTAGGGAACTAACTAAAGATAAATCAGTAGAATGGATTTTATTAAGCGATAAACCAACAGATCTATTCGAGAATGTAGTAGTTATAGACAAATCTGGATTCAGATGGCACTTGGCAGCAGCAGCATATGCAAAACGAAACGAGTTAGATCACTACCTCTCACCAACAAGTTTCTTAACCCCACTATTTTTAGATGACACCCCATTTTCAATAGTAGTTCATGATCTTATATGTTTTATTTATCCAAAAGGACACAACCTAAAAGCAAAACTTATAGAAAAGTTCGCCTTACCAAAGTTACTCAAAAAAGCCGAGAACATTTTTACTGTATCAAACAACACAAAGAAAGACCTACTCACATTGTTCCCACGCACAGACAACTTTAAAATCTCAGTAACTCATTGTGGAGTTAATACAGAAAAGTTCAAGCCAACCCAAAACAAAGAAAAAATTATATTAACTGTTTCAACACTCCTACCTCGAAAAAACATTTTAGGACTAGTACAAGCATTCGATAAAATTAAGGATCAGATCGATCATCACTTAGTTATTGTAGGCGGAAAAAGCAAAGGATCTGCCGAAATCGAAAAATACATTAAAGCAAACAACCTCTCAAACAGGGTTCACATGCAAGGATACGTTGCAGATTTAGAAGAACTCTACTCAGTGGCAGAACTTTTTGTATACCCATCATTTTACGAAGGATTTGGAATCCCTGTAATCGAAGCTCTAGCCAGCGGAACAAAAGTCGCATGCTCAGACCGATCATCACTACCAGAAGCTGGAGGCAAACAAGCAACATACTTCAATCCTGACGATGTAGATTCGATCGCTGAAACAATCCTAAAATCACTAAAAGCAAAACCAAACTACGAGGCCGGAATAAAATGGGCCAAGAATTTCACGTGGAAAGCTGTAGGGGATAGGGTATTACGGAAAATCAGGTAAAATTTGCACAATTAGAAGTATTAGAATAAAATTACTTCAACTTTTTAAAATTAAATTTATGAAAACGAAAAAACTAGGTTTAACATTACTAGTTGTTGGAGTTGTTGCTGCACTTCTAGTATCAGTTAATCCAACATTCCTAATGGGAAGCTTCTATGGTAGTTCAAGAATGGCAGAAAGAATTGAAGATATGTGTGAATCGCATGAAGAAGGTGATAGCGAACCATCTGCTGCAAGAAGAGTTTCAAGATATTTTGTTTCAGTTGTAGCATCGGACGTTCCTACAAGAGCAGCTTCAGAAGTATCATCTGAAGTATCATCTGAGGTAACTTCTGAAGTTTCATCTGAAGTAACTTCAGAGGTATCATCTGAGGTAACATCTAGAGGCGGAACAAGTATCGTAGCATCTGATGTAGCGTCAGAAGTAGGATCAGATGTAGCGTCTGAAGTATCATCTGAGGTTTCGTCTGAAGTAACATCTGATACTTCATCTAGAGTTGCATCTAGAGTTGCAAACGATAGAAGAATAGATAAATTCTGCGAAAGATACGAAAAGAAAAAGAAAGCAAGATCGAAAAGCAAAAGATATCGAAGATAATAAATAATGAAAATAAGAAGAATAAATACGTGGATAGTTTTCATTATATTAATTCTTCTACCAATAGCTCTTTTCCCAGGTATTAGCCAACCTTTTACTCAAGGGAAAGAGCTATTTTTGCGTTCGGCGATTCTTTTAAACATTTTGATTACCTCAATTTGTATATTCCAAAGAAAAAAAATAACAATTAACAAAATCTGGGACTCTAAGATAACTCGCTTAATTGTTCTGCTTGCTATATCGGTTCTTGTATCTACTTTTATCAACGAGGCTTACATTGTGTCAGTCTTCGGTACATTTGGAAGGGGACTTGGAATAATTACGTACGGTTACATTTTTGTTTGGTTATTCCTATTAACACTTTTATTAGATAAAAAAGATATAAACCTACTTACAAAGGCTGTATTTATTTCAGGTGTATTTATTGGGTTGTA
>JAUHYY010000083.1 GCA_030426295.1 bacterium | reverse complement strand
ACGAAATTGGAAGAAGAGTAGAAGCTGACCTACGAGATCATCCAGAATACTTCAGACATGGGATTAACCATTCTGAACTAACAGAAATCTCATATTTCATTGCAGGTACTATCATAAATCAAGTCTATACAGACAATGGAATGTCAAATTTTGACGTTAGATTCAGTGCAAAATTCAATAACGTTGGTGAAAGAGGACAAGTTGAACTTGATTATATAACTGAGTTTGAAGCAGCAAGAACTGAAAGAAACAACACTATAGAATTTATTGACCAAACATTTAAACCCGAAGTCGCTTATACATTTAACGACAATGGAAATCCAATCGAATACACAGGTACACCTAGTGATTTAAGACTAGTAGTCGAAGAAAACCTATCTCAAAACCAAGATGAATTCTTTAATGAAGACCCCGCAATTACAGAAGCAGCGGACTATATAATGGGTCTTCTTGAAACAGAACTCGATGGAATACCTGCTGGAGCAATTATTCTTCCAGAATTAATTATTAATGCAGAAAATCCAACAGGCCTACTTAGACTAAACACTCCAGACCAAATAAGAGAAAGAGCTTTAGAAACTGTAGATCTACCACTTGCCTTATCAGTAACAAATCCTGAAGACCTAGAAAACTACGGATTTTTAAGATACACAAGCGACAATGAGGAAATGCATGATCAAATACAAGAAATTGTATTTGCGAGTATGTTAGACGCCAATATGTGGACAACTCCAGAATCAGATGAAATGTATGTTCATTCAGTTACCGAAATGATTGTTGTAGACATCATGCAATTTATTAGCACTACAGAATTAGAAGAGGGAAGTCACATAAAAATCGATTACAACCTAGAAGGTAGAAACAGTGAAGCTACTATCGATATTATAGAATTTACAGACGAAAACGAAGCATTACTAGACGCAATGCACGCAGATATCGATCCACTACAAGTAGCTAATGATTTAGGCCCTGATGGATTCTTCTTATGGTCAGATGAAACTCTAGACCAAGTTCATGACAGAATTGTTGAACTTGCTTCTCAACCAAGTCAAGCAAGCGAACTACTAAAAGATTACGCAAGCATACAAACAAACGAAGAAGTTCTTCAGCAACGTATTGAATCATTTGCTGACTACTTTGTAGCCAATATTACTTCACAATTGAACACAGTTTACCCTAACGGAATTCGAGAAGGTCATGAGTTCAAATTTACATTCTCAAGAGACGCTGAAAACCCAGCAGGTCTAATCGAAGTCCACGAGCGAGAAGAAGTAACTATCGAAGACTCTTACGCAGCAGTAAAAAATGGTGCTCTATTCGGATTAGAAGTATCAAGATTTAGAAATACTCCTGTCGGAAGACACGAATTCGAAATATCAATCAAAAACGAACTACTTGCGAACAAAGAAAGATACTTCGAGCAACCAAACAACCCTCAAATTTCAGACATTACTGACAACCTTGCTCAAGAATGGGCTCGAGAATTCTCAAGTAGAATCAACCTCACAGCTCGTAACTACGAAGGAAACATCGAATTAGCCGCTTACATTAATCGTGGTGAAGCCCCTAGATTTGAAGTTGTAAATTCAGACGAGATCTTAAGAGATATGGAAAGACAACAGAGAAACGAAGCAATCGAACAAAGATATGAAGAGTATCAAAGAAACCAAGGTATTGCTGCATGGTTCGTAAGCATCTTAAACCCAGACATTAGTCGTGAAGAACTATCAGCCGAAATGGCTAGAACCGATATTGAAGGTCAAAGCCGTACTCTATTACTTCTTTCACTACTATTCTCTGCTGGTGCTAGACAAAGACTAAGATCATTATCAGAGATAACTGGTACAACCGATAACGAAGCTCCTGAATCTTCAGACGAAGAAACAGAAGAAGCAATCCCTAACCTTGCTGACGAAACAAACATGCAAGTTATGGACAACATCGCAATGGGCGCAATCAGAAGCTCAGAAGAGCCAAGATTCAACGACATGAGAAACACTCACAACGTTCAAGGTTACCGATTTGAAGACTTCAGACTAGAAGCAAATACATCAATTAAACTTATTGATGCTAGAATCCAAGTCCAAAACCTATCTGAACTTAACAACGTAGAGTTCGTAGACAGCGCTGGTAACGTTATTCACGTAACAAGACCTAATACACCGCCTTACATCATTGATTTCGGTGACAGGGAAGTGTATATCAAGCCTAACAGCTCAAACGGCTCAGAGACAGTTCTAAGCATGGATATCGAAGGTAGACTAAGTTATTTCAATTCAGAAAATCCTACAGAACAACCTGAACCTGAAGCTGCTCCAGAAGCACCAGAAGCGGTTAGTTAGATAAGACCGAACAGGGAACACTTGAAATTAGTGTATTTCAGTGCCTAATCTCATCCCGCACAATGTATCTTGTGCCAAGTAAGGCCAATCTATAAAATACCACTCAACCATCATTTCGGACAAAATCAAGTCACGTACCCCATAGCCACATACCCTAAACAGCTGTATACCTCTCTATGTCAAGCCATTGGTACTATTTCGAGCCCTAATCAATTACCACGTCCGTCTGACCTGCAAGCCGTTCAATCTGTAAAATCGTCTCTAAGGGCAAATTTTGAGCCAATAATTTCTCTGCTGCATCGCGTGCTTTCGAAACCAACTCATGATCAGAAAGTGATGCCATTTTTAAATCTGGAATACCACTTTGACGAGTTCCATAAACTTCACCTGGACCACGTAATTCTAAATCAATTTCTGCTAACTTAAATCCATCAGAATTTTCAACCATAGCCTTCATACGTTTTCGACTCATCTCAGAACTACTTTCTGGGAACAAGAAACAATATGACTGATGCTCACCACGACCAACACGACCTCTAAGCTGATGCAACTGAGCCAGACCAAATCTATCTGCAGCCTCAATCAACATTATAGATGCATTAGGCACATCGATACCAACTTCAATTACCGTTGTAGAAACAAGTATATCAATCTCTCTATCTACAAACTTCTGCATAATCATATCTTTATCAGCTTGCTTCATACGACCGTGTAAAAGGCCCAAATTAAACTCTGGGAACACATCCTCACGCAACCGCTCAAACTCGTCAACAGCTGACTTAACCTCTAAAGTCTCAGACTCTTCAATTAAAGGACAAACCACAAATGCCTGACGACCATCCTGTATCTGCGAGGCTATCCAGTTATACGCATCTTTACGCTTCTTGGAAGGAACAACACGAGTTACGATTTCTTGTCTACCGGCAGGCTTCTCATCAATAATTGATAAGTCCTGATCACCATAAAGAGTCAGTGCCAAAGTTCTTGGTCTCGGCGTCGCTGTCATACTTAACAAATGTGGCGCACCAAAGTGTTTTAATATTGCACGCTGATTTACACCAAATCTATGCTGCTCATCAATTACAGCTAAACCTAAATTCTTAAAATTGACAGTATCTTGTATTATCGCATGCGTCCCTACCACGATATCCACAGTACCCAATCGTATATTTTTGACGAGATCGTCTTTCTGACCTTTTGTCAAACTACCCGTCAAAAGCTGAATATTCCAACCAAAGTCCTTCAAGAGCTTATACAAAGTCTTATAATGCTGTTTTGCAAGGATCTCCGTAGGCACCATCAATACCGACTGATAGCCAGACTGAGCAGACAAAAAGATAGCCAATGCAGCTACAACAGTTTTACCAGAACCAACATCACCCTCGAGAAGACGAGACATTGATACCGGTTTGACTAAATCATCAAGGATCTCATCAACAGCACGAGACTGCGCGCCAGTTAATTCAAACGGCAAAGTTTCTAAAAACTGTTGAACAACTTTTTTGTCCGTCTTCATAATTTTTCCTGAGTCCTTTGCTATTTGCTTCCAATACTCTTTTCGCATTAATACCCTCAACTGAATCGCAAGAAGCTCCTGGAACCCGAGCCTAAATCTAGCCCTCTCCAAGCACTCTTCATTATCTGGGAAATGCACCTGAGCCACTGCTTCTTTAAAGGGCATCAAATCATACTCTTCAATAAACTCATCAGGTAACGGATCCTCAAAAAACTTAGTCATATAAAGAACAGGCCTAATCTTTTCTCTAAACCATTTAGAAGTTATACCAGAAGTCTCATGATAAACAGGAACCAATCTACCTGTATGTAAAAGCTCAGTACTTGGTTTTGGAATCTCATACTTCGGGCTCATAAACG
>JAUHYY010000082.1 GCA_030426295.1 bacterium | reverse complement strand
CCCATTGTGTGTGTAAAGATTCCTGGAGTTAGTCCACATTCTTGTGCAAGCATGATCATTAGGGCTGAGTAACTTGCGATGTTGAATGGAACACCAAGACCTACGTCTGCAGACCTTTGGTAAAGTTGACAGTCGAGTCGCCCGTTCACAACATAGAACTGAAAAAGTAAGTGGCACGGTGGCAAAGCCATTTTGTCGAGCATTCCTACGTTCCAAGCGTTAACAATTATTCTTCGAGAGTCAGGGTTGTTTTTTAAAGTATCGATTACGTTTTGGATTTGGTCTACTTCTCCCCCGTCTGGTTTTGGCCAGTGTCTCCATTGGTATCCGTAGACTGGTCCAAGTTCTCCGTTTTCGTCAGCCCAGGCATCCCAGATAGGAGTGTGCTGTGTAAGTTCGTCGTTGATGTTAGTTGATCCCTTGAGGAACCATAAAAGTTCTCTGATTACTGCATCGAACAGTGTCTTTTTTACTGTTACGAGTGGGAATCCTTCACGAAGATCGTATTTCTTTTGTATACCAAAAATACTGATTGTTCCTGTTCCGGTTCGGTCTGTTTTTTCTTCTCCATTTTCTAAAATTTCACGTACGAGATCTTGATATTGCTTCATTTTTATTTATTAGTTTCTAAAGTTATTGTATATATATGAAGGTGAAATTAAAAAGAAAAAAATTACTGGCATTTGCAAACATAGCTTTCTTAATTAGCTTAGGAATCTGGACTTTTTCGAATTATCAAGCTGGTGGAATTGTCTTTACAATGTTTGAAGGAGATGGTGAAGGTTTTATAGAATCGTTTAAAAACTTAGATTCTCTAACCCGTGTACTTGCTGTTATCTTTTTAATAATTATTGAGGTAATTATAGGAGTTATTCCCGGGCCTCTTGTTTACTCTTTTATTGGATTAATGGTTGGTCCTTTGCTTGGGTCGACTCTAATAATTGTGGGAAATGTAATTGGATCGATTGTAAACTTTTACCAGGGTAAACTCATTTGGAGTGGACTTCATGATGATGGCAAAAAGCATCAAGGTTTCTTAAAGAAGTTCCAAGAAGAAGGAGCTCGAGGGTTGTTCTTACTTAGACTCAACCCTATGACTTCATATGATTTCTTGCCTTACATTGCTGGTGGGTCTGGAATGAAGTTTGGGCCATTTTTTATTGCGAATACGCTTGGGCTTTTGCCGCTAATAATCATCTTCACTTACTTTGGCAGTGAGATACTAGAAAAGCATACTTGGTCATTGTATTTATTGTTAGCGTTTACTGTAGGCTATTTCTTGTATAGCTATCTAAGAAATAGGGTTAACAATAAGCGCTCTTCCTAAAAATCCAATTACAAATATTGCGACTAAAGTACTTAACCAAATAAGTAACGACTGTTTGTTGTTTAGATCTGCCATAAGAAAATTCTACTCCTATATTTTAGGAACGTAAACGTTCTAGCCTTCTCAAATGAATTTCGTTTTCGGGGTCGAAAAGTACAAAGTTCGTACTACGGTTTACTTCTAAGGTAATAAGGCATGTATCTATAAGTGGTAAGTCTTGTATTACTTCGATTAATTGTCCACCTGCATCACACCTTTGAAGCTGGAAACCTTCTGAACCATTCTCTCTCACTATTCCTATGAGCCTTGTTCTTATCTTAATCTTTGGTTTGCCTGGCTTACCGGGTCTTGTAGCAAAAGTTTTTGGGATAGTTTTATCTTTATCTTGGAACGGCTTTAGAACATCATTAATTTCTTCTCGTAAAAAAATTACTCCGTTCCATACTTCAGTATTTCTTAGTATCACTCTGCCTTCGATATCGTTTGGATCGTGATCCCATGGAGCTATCAAGTTTTCTACTGTTGCCTGGCCATCCATAACTAAACCAGCGTACTTATCTATATAGGCGTTGGCTTCTCCGAATACTTTTGATTTCACTATGTTCATCTTCTATTTTAAAGAGAAGCTAAGATAATTAATCTTTTTACCATTTACAAGATGCTTCTTTTCAAATGTGGTTTTTACTTTAAGGTGTTCTGGTAGGCCTTCTGTAGAATAAATGTCTTTAATAGCAGTGATTAGGTCGTGTCCTTCTTGTTCGATTATTTCTAGGGTCCAGTCGTGAAGAGCCTCTGCGTCTGTCTTCAAGTTAACAATTCCGTGTGGTTTGAGGACTTTCTTGTATAGGTTAAGGAACCGAGGCCAGGTTAGACGTTTGTTCTTTTTATTTTTCTTTGGATGTGGATCAGGGAATGTAATCCAAATTTCTGAGACCTCATCAGCTGCAAAGTATTTGTCTAAGTTATCGATTAAGCATCTGCAAAATGCAACGTTATCAATCTTTTCTTCTAGTGCATGCTTTGCGCCTACATAAATACGGTCAGACTTTTTATCTATACCAATAATGTTTCTGTCAGGGTGGAGCTGTGCGTATCCACATGAAAATTCTGCTTTACCGCATGCAAGCTCAAGAACAATTGGATTTTCGTTACCAAAGTGTTCACTCCATTTACCTTTCATGTCTTCAGGTGAATTTAACACATTTGGGAATTCTTCGATTTTTGCTTGTCGAATTAACTTTTGTCGTGGCATTTTTTATTATTTATGCTTTAATCAAGGCGTAATCTAACAGATAAAAATGGATAAATCACTAAAAATATTCTTTGCTGTACTTGCAATAGTAATAGTCTTTGCTGGTGGCTACTATGCAGCCAACTTTAAAGATACTGCTCTGTATATGAGACTGACAGAACCAATGGATGATGAAGATGAAATTGAAGAGAAAGAAGCTACTGAAGAAGAAGATGATGTTGAGATAGATGAAGGGTTAACTTATTTCGAAAGTGGTGATGTTGATTATATGACTAAAACATCTGTAACACTTGATTCTTTAGATGCTACAAAAGCTGCTCAGGCACGAGTTGTTGCTAAAGAAAACTATGTTGATAATTTAGACTCTTATGTGACTGTATATAATATAGGTAAAGTTAAGACTGGCGAATATGCCGGTGATGAAATTTATATGATGCATGCTCAATGTACAGACATGTGTGTATCAACTTACTCTTACAAATTTGTGAAACATGATGGTGAGCTTATCCACTTATCAAGATATGAAACTGCGAAATATACTCCTGAATATATTAAACCTTTCTTAGTAGATAGTGATGATGAGTACATTGGTAGTCTTGCTCCGCCTAGTTCTATTGATACACCTGAAATCTCTGCGCCTTTATACTTGTCTGCTGAAAGAATAATTTTGGCTAATGGTTCTGAGTTTGAATATTCAATTGGTGACTTCTTGATGGAACTACCTGACTTTGGTGAAGTATATAACAGTAAAGGCAGTGATGGATGTTTGTACCTACTTGCCCCTGATGGACTTTATTATAGATATGAACTTAATCCTGGATTCTTTGATTCTGGATGGACTACATTCACAACTATAACTGACTCAACCTACATTAATGTAACTGCAGATTATGCTTATGCATCTACTGGATGTGGTGTAAGTGGGAACTGTTATAGAGTTGATGAGATGAGCCCTAAAGATGTAACTTTAATTGGTACTTCTAGTTCTGGATACGACTTCTTTGTTCCAAATAATCTATATTCGGGTGCTGCAAGTGATAAAGATGCAAATATGATTCAGCAACTTGTTGATACAATGCATTCAACATATACATACCAAGAAGATATTTCTTTTGAAGATTACGTGGAGCAGTATCCACTTATACTTTGGCAGGATGAACTTGGAAGATATGGGTCTTTGATTAAGAGTGATCTACAGCCACCTGCTGAATGTGGTAAGCCAGTAGTTTATCTTTACCCTGAACAAAGTACTGATGTTTCTGTAAAAGTTGATATCGATAAATTTACAGTTACTGTTCCTGATTATAAAGATGGATGGAATGTAAAAGCTGAACCAAACGGATCACTATACAACTATGATGATGGTAAAACTTATGACTATCTTTTCTGGGAAGGAATCTCGGATAAAAGCGTTGATATCGGGAACTATGGTTATGTAGTTAAGCGAAAAAATTTAAAAACTTTTATTGGTGTTTCACTAAGCAAAATGGGTCTTAATAGAACTGAGATCAAAGACTTCAAAGAGTTCTGGATTCCTGAAATGCTAAAAAATAATGAGAAATATTTCGAAATTACTTTCATCGGAACTGAAGATTTTAATAAGGTTGCTCCTCTTGAAATCGAGCCGGCTCCACAAAGCTTGCTTAGAGTTTTCATGAACTATGAACCTACAAATACAAAGAGAGTTATGACTCCTCAAAAATTCACAAAATTTGAAAGAGATGGATTCACAGTTGTT
>JAUHYY010000081.1 GCA_030426295.1 bacterium | reverse complement strand
ATTGCTTGCCATCTTCCGTTATAAGGTAGGACTTTAATTTTAAGCCCCTCTTTAATTGACTCGAGTACTGCTACTTCATAAATGTCGTCAGTTGAGCTTTTTGTATTTTGTAATACTTCAACGAACAACTCAGGGTGTTTGTAGTAGTGATAGACTAGGTTGATCATGTCGCTTGGTTCGTTGCCTTCACCTGGTTTTTCTATGATGTTCGTCATATAACCATTTGACTCTTCTATGTATCCACCTGGAAAGTATTGATCAACTTTTTTACCCACGAAAAGTCCATCAGGGTCGTCTTTGCTCACTGTGTCGACGATATCGTGGATTAGTCCTTGGTCGACTGAGTCGTTACCTGAGACGATTAGTAATGGTTCTGTACCAATTGCTTCTGCTGCACTTTTAACGGCTCCAGCCATTCCTTCATCTAGATTTTCTTGTTCGATTAAATGGATTTTGTATGGAGTTTCGAAGAATGTTTTTTCTAAATGAAGCATGTTGTGCTCCCCTCCTACAATAATAAACTCTGTTAACCCGGCTTTAGCTAAGCTTTCAACTCGCCAGTTAATTAGGGCTTTGCCGTTGAACTTTAAGAAATTTTTATCACCAACGGGGTGAAGTCTTTTACTTCTTCCTGCAGCTAAAATTAATACTTTCATAAATTTATGTTACCCTGTCAAATTTAACACAATTTAATATTAATATTAAGATTAATATAGTGTAGTCTTTCTTGGCTATGGATAAAACAAAACTACTATTCGTCGATGTAAATACTCAGAAATGTTTCGTTGAACATTTTGGGGCGCTAGCTGTACCTGATTGTCCTGATATTCGAGAGAACTTGATGGAGCTTACTTACTTGGGACCAGAGAATGGAGTTCAAATTGCATCTTTAATGTACGCAGGTATAGATTGTAAAGAAGGTTCAGCCGATTACGACAAGGTCAACGATAGTGAAGCCTTGTGCAATCAAGTTTTATTTAAACATGAAAGTCTTAAAATGTTTGAGTGTGATGAGTTCGAAAACTTTTTAAACGAAAAAGCTATTAAGACTGTTTTTGTTTATGGAGTTCCACTTGAAAAGACTGTCATGCAGGTATGTATCTGGCTTAAGACTAAAGTAGAAAAGGTGTGGTTAGTTACTGATGCAGTGAAGTCATATGATGGTGATGAGCAAAAACATATTGATATGTTAAAATCTTTGGGAGTTAAAACTGTTACAACTCGAAATTTAGAATCTTTTATAAACTACTAATATGATTAAATTTGTTCGACCAGAAGAATGTAAAGCAAAGCTTGTTAGTTCACGAGAGCTAGCCCCGACGATTTGGTCGTATATTTTTGAAGTCACTGAAGGCAATTTTAAGTTTGAAGCAGGTCAGTTCACGAATGTTAGACTTGAAGATCCAGATAATCCAGGCGAGATAATCCAGAGGGCATATTCTTTTGCTTCTGCTCCTGATAAAAATAAATTCGAGCTATGTATTGAGCTGATTGAAAATGGTAAAGGTTCTAGATACTTTGATGCGCTTGAAGTTGGCGAAGAAATTGATTTTAAAACACCATTTGGATTCTGTAATCTCGACCCTGAAAACCGAAGAAATCTATTAATGGTTGCTACGGGCACAGGTATAGCACCAATGAAAAGCCTGCTTGAAGATCTCGCTTCTAAAGAAGATATTAGGACAATTGATTTATTCTTTGGAGTTAGACATGAAGAAAACCTTTTCTATCAAAAGGAACTTGAAGAGTTAAAATCTAAGCTTAAAGGGCTTAATGTAAGACTATGTCTGTCTCAACCTCTAACTGAAGACTGGCATGGTGAGACTGGAAGAGTAACTCATAATCTTGAAAACTATGACTTTAATGAATCGGTAGAAGTGTTTATTTGTGGTGGTGAAGCAATGATAAAAGAAGTACGTGGAATGGTTCTTGATGCTGGTGTTGATAGAAAGCAAATACACGTAGAAATATTTGATGTATAATCTTATCAGTAATAACTAACAAAACACTATGCTTGAATTATATGTAATGGAGGACTGCCCTTTTTGCCAAAAGGTAAGAAGAAAAATGAATGAACTAGGAATTGATTTCATTTATCGATCTTATAGAAAATCTGATGGTCAAGAAAACTGGGGTTACAAAATTGGTGGTCAAACACAAGTTCCACTTCTTGTAGACCAAAGTAAAAATGTAGTGATGTATGAATCAGGTGACATCATTGCTTATATTGAAGAAAACTACAGTTAATCAGTTATTTCACTGTAGGCTTTCTTAAGTTTGCTTGCAGAATCTCGGAGCATGAACTGCTCTTGTGTTGTCATATCTATTTCGAGGATTTCTTCGATTCCTTTTTTGCCAACCACAACAGGAACAGAAAGTGTTACATCTTCTAGTTTGTATTCACCTTCTAGAGTTACTGATAATGGTTTTATACTTCTTTGATCACGGATCATATCTTCGATAATGTCTACTACGCTTAGACCTATTGCGTAGTATGTTGCTTCTTTTCTTTTGATTACTTCATAGGCTGCGTTTTTTGTTTGTTGATATAGCTTATCGAGGTCAATCTTTGAAAAGTTTTTGCTGCTATTAATGCTAATACCCTCAACATTGATGTGACTCTTTAGTGGAAACTCGCTGTCGCCGTGCTCGCCTAATATATAGGCGTTAACTTCTGTTGGGCTTAGATCTAATTCTTTGCCGATTAAAAATCTGAATCTTGAGGAATCTAGGTTTGTTCCGGATCCAATCACTTGAGTTCTAGGTAAGCCACTGATTTTTACTGCGTGGTGAGTGAGTAGATCAACAGGGTTTGAAACTATTATGTATACTGCTGACTTATTTTGAGCTGTAGACTTTTGAATTATGTCTTCAATGATTTTGATATTTCTTGATGCAAGATCGATTCTGGTTTCACCTGGTTTTTGACTTACACCCGCAGTTACAATAACGAAGTCAGCATCTTTTATGTCTTCGTAAGTACCAGCATAAATATTTTTGTTTTCTAAAAATGCTAGGCCGTGGTTTAGGTCCATTGCTTCACCTTCTGCTTTAGAAAAATTTGAGTCGAGTAAAACTATCTCTTTGACTTCAGTAAGACTCATTAATGCAAATGCTGTAGTTGCACCTACTTTACCTGTTCCAATTACGGCTACCTTAATGTCGTGGCAAGATTTCATAATGTACAGTTATATTTGTTTTGATTATACTCCTTCTAAATAACAAAAAAACTCCAATTCTTTGGAGTCTTTTTTAGTGGTGCCTCGGGGCAGGATCGAACTACCGACACGTGCGTTTTCAACGCACTGCTCTACCACTGAGCTACCGAGGCAAAATCAAAACCGATCAAGGCGCCATAAATATATACCTGATCGGCTTTGAAATTACAAACTTATTTATTGAATTTGTTGTAAAGCCATCCAACTAAAAGCCCACCAATGAACCCATCAAGGAATGCATATACTAGACCGATGAATGCTCCTGCCCATGTTGCTTCATAACCAACATATAGGTTACCAACGAATTCTACGAACTCTACGCCGTATCCATACATTGCAGTGACACCAAGTAAAAATGCTGCTGCACCCCAAATTACACCTAGAGATAAACCAAGTGCTTTTGAATTAAGTTTTGCCATACTATTTTTTGTTATAGACTAAAAACTTGTAGTTCAAATTGTTTTCTGAAACTTCTTCGCTTTCATCTGCCAGGCTGAATTCTTCTTCGTATATTTTAGGAAAGAAAGTGTCACAATCAAAATCCTTGTCTATAACAGTTCGGTAAATAGTTTTACAGTTTGGATGCATCATAGCTTCGTGGTAAACACGCCCGCCTCCGATTACAAAGACCTCATCGAAATTGCTTGCCTTATTAAGTGCCTCCTCAAGTGATTCTGCAAGTTCAACTCCTTCAGGTAGTTCGTAATCATCGTTTCTAGTCAGTACGTAATTTTTTCTTCCTTTCAAAGGTCTGTGAGCTTCAGGAATTGATTCCCAAGTTACTCGCCCCATTATTACTGCATTGTTGCCTTCACCTGTTGTGACTTTTTGAAAGTGTTTTAGTTCACCCGGAAGATTCCATGGCATATCGCCGTCAAGGCCTATCCCCCATTCGTTGTCTGTTGCTACTATTAGTGAGAAAATTGGTTATTGGTTATTGGTTATTGGTTATTGGTTATTGGTTATTGGTTATTGGTTATTGGTTATTGGTTATTGGCGCTAATTACTAACTATTATACGGCTACAGGTAATTTAATAAAAGGATGGTGCTGATAGTTCTTTAATTCGAAGTCTTCGAAAGTTATGTCCCAGAATGGTTTCTTTACTACTTCTAAAGTTGGTAGTGGTAATGGTTCACGATCAAGGA
>JAUHYY010000080.1 GCA_030426295.1 bacterium | reverse complement strand
AGGTAGAGGTTGGAATGAAGAAAACTGGGATGATAAACACTTTAATAAATTAGACTTAGATAGCATTAACTCAGAAACTCCTATATTTCTAGTTAGAGTTGATGGACATGCTGCATGGGTAAACAGTAAAGCTCTAGAACTATCTGGAATCAATTTTGAAACTCCCGACCCTAACGGAGGCAGTATTCAAAAGGATGAAAAAGGAAACCCTACTGGAATATTAATTGACAATGCTATAGAATTAGTTAGAGATAATATACCTAAAGCCAGCAATGAATTAATAAAAAAGTATATTCTAGATGCTTGTAACGAATGTCTTAGAAATGGTATAACTGAAGTTCATGATATGGATGTGCACTTAAACCACATACAAGCATACAAAGAACTCGATAACGATAATCTATTACCTATTAGACTTGTGCAATATATCAGAGGATTCGATGGAGAATATTTAGAAAAACAACCATCGCCTTTTATAGGTAATAATTTACAAATTAAAGGTCTGAAATTCTATGCTGATGGAGCCCTTGGTAGTCGAGGAGCATTAATGATTGATAAGTATAATGATTCTGATACTTATGGGTTAGAGTTGATTAGCAAAAATGAACTTTACGAAAGAGCTTCGCAAGGTTGTAAAAGTGGTTGGGATATTGCAGTACATGCAATTGGAGACAAAGCTAATAAGAACGTACTCGATGTATATGAAAGACTTAGAAAAGAGAACTATGATAATATTCTACGAATTGAGCATTCCCAATTGATACATCCAGATGATATATACAGATTTGAAAAATTAGGTGTTTTTGCATCAGTACAGCCAATTCATTGTACTTCAGATAAGAATATGGCAATAAAAAGATTAGGTGAAGACTATAAATTCCCTTATCCATGGAAAACATTGCTAAAAGCTGGTGCAACATTAATCGCTGGATCAGACTTCCCTATCGAATCGCACAACCCTTTCTTTGGTATCGATTCTTTTGTTAATCGGATTGCTAGAAACGAAGAACAAACTTGGCAAAAAGAAGAAACAATATCACTGGATGAAGCTTTGCATACATATTGTTTTACTCCTCATTTAGCAAGTGGTAATAATAATTCAGGAATACTTGAAACCGGCAAGAGAGCTGATATAACTATCATTGACCAAGATTTATCTGAACCTTTAGAAATAAAAGAAACAAGGGTCATAGCCACAATCGTAGGTGGGAAGTTAACTAAACTCTTATAATATTTGTAATTAAATAAATTTTTCGTAATTTTGTGTCCTTTGCTAATGCAGAGATTTAAAGGATGCGATATTATTTAACTTATTGACATCCATATTGTTTAACTAAAATATTTTTTTTTGGAGAGATAAATGGCAGATAATGCTGTGAACGAATCACAAAAAAACGAAGAAGAAGTAAACACTGTAAAAGCTACAGTTGCTTCTGCACCAAAGCAAAGTAGCAAACCTACTGTTACAGAGCTTATGGAAAAAGGATTTGATAGTTTCTTGAACTTAGACGATGATGCCTACAGCCAAATGGCTTCTGGTTCAGTAATCGAAATCAAAGAAGATGAATTAGTAGAAGGTAAAATAGTAAATATTACCAAAGACGAAGTTCATGTTGATATTGGATTTAAGTCTATTGGTATTATACCTAGAGCAGAACTAATCGGTTCTGAAAATTATGAAGTTGGTCAAAAACTTGATGTATTCATAGAGAATATCGAAGATTCAAGTGGACACATGATATTGTCTAGAAGACGTGCAGATTTCATGAAGATCTGGGACGATATTATGGATATGTTTGAAAATAGTAAAGTTACCACAGTTAACATACTACGTCGAATCAAAGGTGGTATGGTAGTTGACTTGATGGGTATCGAAGCATTTTTACCTGGCTCACAAATAGATGTAAGACCAGTTAGAGATTTTGATGCTTGGGTTGGTAATGACATAGAAGTTAAAGTAGTAAAAGTAAATCATCCGAACGAAAACGTAGTAGTTTCTCATAAAGTATTGCTAGAAGAGCAATTAGCTGAGCAACGTGACGAAATCATGTCAAACCTTGAAAAAGGTCTAGTACTAGAAGGTACTGTAAAAGCGATCTCTGATTTTGGTGTATTCGTTGATTTAGGTGGTGTAGATGGTTTAGTTCACATAACTGATTTATCTTGGGGACGTGTATCGCATCCTTCAGAAGCAGTTGATTTGGACGAGACTGTGAAAGTTGTAATCTTAGATTATGACCAAGAAAGAAAGAGAATTTCATTAGGAATGAAACAACTTACTGAGCATCCTTGGGAAAGTATTGGTGCTAAATACGAAGAAGGCACTAAAGTAACTGGTAAAGTAGTTAGCTTGACAGATTACGGAGCTTTCATTGAAATAGAAAAAGGTATTGAAGGTTTGATTCACATTAGTGAAATGAGCTGGACTCAGCACATCAAACATCCTTCTCAAATGGTATCTATGGGTCAAGATGTAGAAGCCGTTGTTCTAAACATAGACAAAGATGATAAGAAATTAGCTTTGGGTATGAAACAATTAGAGCCAGATCCTTGGGAAGATTTGATGAAGAAATATCCTGTAGATTCTAAACACGAAGGTATTGTTAGAAATCTAACTAACTTTGGTGTGTTCGTTGAATTAGAGCCGGGAGTAGATGGCTTAGTACATATAAGTGATTTATCATGGACTAAGAAAATCCGCCACCCTGGTGAATTTGTTAAGAAAAATGACAGATTGAATGTTGTAGTTCTTAGCATAGACTCTGATCAAAGAAGAATTGCACTAGGACACAAACAAGTCTTAGATAACCCTTGGGATACTTTTGAGAATTCTTATGGTGTAGATTCTGAAACAGAAGCTAAAATAGAAAGAATAATAGAGAAAGGTGTTATCGTTGAATTGCCAGATGGTGTTGATGGTTTCGTTCCTGTATCTCAACTTTCTTTTGCTCCTGTTAAAAACATTAGCGATTACTTCAAACCAGGTGATAACTTACCTTTAAGAGTAGTTGAATTTGACAAGGAATCTAAGAAAATTGTATTATCTGTAGTAGAAGCACTAAGACACAGATCAGCTGAAGATATTGAAGCTTACAATAAGAAGCATCAAGTACCTAATGCTGAGAAGTATACTCTTGAGTCTGTACAACAAGCTACTCCTGAAGAAATCGAAGATTTCTTAAGAGAAACTAGTGTACTAAACAGTAATACTATTTCTTCTAAGAAAGAATCTAAAGTAGAAGAAACTACTGAAGAAGTAGTTGAAGCTAAAGAAGAGACTAAAGAAGAAGCCGTAGAAGCTAAAACTGAAGAAGTTGTAGAAACTGTTGAAGAAGCTAAAGAAGAAAAGCCAAAGAAAGCTAAAACAACTAAAAAGAAAGCAGAGACTGAAGAAGAAACTGAAGAAGCTGCAACTGAAGAAGTTGTAGAAGCTACTGAAGAAGCTAAAGATGAGAGTTCTGAAGAAGAATAATCAATATGCTTTTAATTTAGATTAAAATTAATAAAGCCGAATAGAAATATTCGGCTTTTTTTGTATATTTGTTTTGAGTTTCTAAATAAAGATGGAGAGTCGAAAATGTCTGTTAAGTATACGCTAGAACAAGTGATCAACCAACCAAGGGATAAGGTTGTTGAGTTAATAGATAATCCTGATAATTTAAAAGAATGGCAACCTGGCTTTGTTAGTTTGGAACATATAAGTGGTGAACCAAGCCAAGTAGGTTCAAAATCAAAACTCACCTACGATATGGGTAAAAGACAAGTAGTCATGATAGAGACCATTACTAAAAGAGATCTACCTATTAGGTTCGATTTGACTTTTGAAGCAGATAATGTAAATAATATCCAGAGTAATAGATTCGAGGAAATTGACGAAAATACAACGAAATGGATATCGGAAAATGAATTCATACTATCTGGTTATATGAAAATATTTGGATTATTCGGAAAAGGAATGTTCAAAAAACAATCTCAAATATATCTTGATAAATTCAAAGAGTTTGCTGAAAGGAGTTAATAAGCGGCAGGTGCATTTGTATCGTCGTCATCGAAGTAGATGTTTATATCACGAACATCGTCATAATTCTTTAATTTGCGGATAAGTAGTTCTTTTTCCACTCCCTTCTTGAGTTTCATATTGTAGTAAACTTCTATGAAGTCTCTTTCATCTAGTGCTCGAACGTTTACTACTTTTAGTGAGCTAGTACTTGATTTCAATAGCTTTTTAACTTCATCATTTACTTCATTAGGCTTATAAGTGATATGTATTAGATAATTTACATCAGCCGTTTGGAAAACGTTAGTATTAGATAAGAGGAGCAATACAAGACAAATAAAGATAGTCCCAATCACAGCGACAAGATAAAGCCCTACACCCGAAGCCATACCT